>NZ_JASCON010000112.1:0-13768 GCF_029959585.1 Pseudomonas sp. PS02302 | reverse complement strand
ACACAAAACCCCCCCCACCCCCCCCCCCGCGGGGGGGGGGTGGGGGGGGGCCCCCGCCGCCCCGCCCCCACCGCACAGCCACCCAGGAGACACCCCATGCTGAACTGGGAAGAATTCGACAAAGACGACGATACCGCCACCGCCAAGCCCGCGCAGGCCGCCGGCCAGCAGGCGCCGGCCCAGACCGAGCGCCTGGACTCCGAGGGCGACGCCCTGGTCCACGACGCCCGTGCCCCATCCGCTGACGACTCCGACGCCGTGGCTCGCGCCAAGGCTGCGCTGAACGAGCTGGACATCCAGGAAGGCCTGGACGACCTGGAAGGTTCCTCCGCCCGCGTGCACGTCGGCGACAAGCAGATGATCAACGCCCGCGCCGACCTCAACCAGCTCGTACCCTTCAAGTACGACTGGGCCTGGCAGAAGTATCTGGATGGTTGCGCCAACCACTGGATGCCCCAGGAAGTGAACATGAACGCCGACATCGCGACCTGGAAGAGCGCGGACGGCCTCACCGAGGACGAGCGCCGCATCGTCAAGCGCAACCTCGGCTTCTTCTCCACCGCCGACTCCCTGGTCGCCAACAACCTGGTGCTGGCCGTCTACCGCCTGATTACCAACCCCGAATGCCGCCAGTACATCCTGCGCCAGGCCTTCGAAGAGGCGATCCACACCCACGCCTACCAGTACTGCATCGAATCGCTGGGCATGGATGAAGGCGAGATCTTCAACATGTACCACGAGATCCCGAGCGTCGCGAAGAAGGCGAGCTGGGGCCTGAAGTACACCCGCTCCATCTCCGACCCCGAGTTCAAGACCGGCACCCCGGAGACCGATCGCCAGTTCCTCAAGAACCTGATCGCCTACTACTGCGTGCTGGAAGGCATCTTCTTCTACTGCGGCTTCACCCAGATCCTCTCCATGGGTCGCCGCAACAAGATGACCGGCACCGCCGAGCAGTTCCAGTACATCCTGCGTGACGAGTCCATGCACCTGAACTTCGGCATCGACATGATCAACCAGATCAAGATCGAGAATCCGAGCCTCTGGGATGCCCAGATGAAGGACGAAGCCACCCAGATGATCCTCCAGGGCACCCAGCTGGAGATCGAATACGCCCGCGACACCATGCCCCGCGGCGTGCTGGGCATGAACGCGGCGATGATGGAGGACTACCTCAAGTTCATAGCCAACCGCCGCTTGACGCAAATTGGGTTGAAAGAAGAATATCCAGGTGCTACTAATCCCTTTCCATGGATGAGTGAAATCATGGATCTCAAGAAGGAGAAAAACTTCTTCGAAACCCGTGTGATTGAATATCAAACGGGTGGTGCACTGAGCTGGGACTAACCAATACCCCACCATTAAATTAGAGCTAATCATGCCTAACAGAACTGTCGATGTTTTCGGAGTAAGAGTCGATCCTATTGCTTCATACATCGACAGATCTGATGTAGACAAAGAATTTAATGATGGGGTCAATTCTGATCGACAGATAATAGTGTATGGCTCGTCAAAACAAGGCAAAACTGCTTTGGTACAAAAGCACCTACCTTATCACGATCAAATTGTTATTAGACTCGCTCCAAACACTCAAATCCTAGACATCTATCAAAGCATAGTCAGGCAGTGCGGAATCAAAATAATAACGGAGCAATCAGACACAAAATCGAACGGTGGCACATTTTCATTAGGGGCAAAAGTCAAAGCTGTACTACCTCTCTTCGGCAGCAGGGAAGTCAACAACAAAAATGAATTACAAAGCTCAGCATCACAAACAGTAAAAAACGAAGAAATACCTTTCAATCTCGAGCTTGCACAAGATATATGCGAGCTAATGAAAAAAATAAATCTTTCGAAATTCATTATATTAGAAAACTTCCACTACCTTCCTGAAGAAAAACAGCAACAACTTGCTTTTGATCTACGAACCTTTCAAGAAATGGGAGTTAGATTCGTTATTCTTGGAGTCTGGAAAGAAAAAAACAGATTAACTCAATACAATGGAGATCTAGACGACAGGTTAAAAGAAATCTCAGTTGAACCATGGTCTAAATCTGATTTTCAAAGAGTTGCCGAAAAAGGAAAAGCTCTTTTAAACATAGATTTTTCCGCGAAAATTTTAGACGATTGTATTAATGCTGCCTTTGGATCAATAGGCGTATTTCAAGAGCTTCTTAAAGAAACCTGCTTGCTCAATGATATATCAGAAGAATCCAGTAAAAAAATCTCAATAACAAAATACAGCACACTGAAATCTGCAATAGACAAAAAAGCAAAAGATTACTCAACGCGACACGAAAGATCTCTGCTATCAATATCTACCGGAGCAAAAGCTTACGCTCCCAGGCAGGGGCAACCACCTCTTTATCTTCCATACTATTTAGTCAAAACGATACTTGCCATAGGGCACGACGGGCTTAAACATGGAATTGAAAAGTCCGCACTTCAGGAAGAAATTAAAAACACTCACTACAGGCCTGATGATGTCAGGCCTGGCGATGTAACATATTTACTATCCAGCCTAGCATCGCTACAACACAAAAAAGGCATATCCCCACCAATCTTTGATTATAACAAAGAAGAAAAAAAACTACAGATAGTAGATTCAACCTTCTTTTATTATTTGCAACATGCAGATCTCAATGAATTTTCAGACAGCCTACCGGAACCATTTGGAAATCCGGAGATGACTGGCGATCTTTTTTCTTAGACATAAAATTTAAAATCTTACGATCCAGCCACTAGCCGCCTGCATAAGCTATCTATTAAGGCTTGCATAGTTTTCTCGAAGCTTTTCAGGAGGCGACGAACTAGTCTATATCTTAGTTTATTCCGGCTTACTTGCTGTGATTACTCTCTACGCTAGCGTCGACCTATCTCAGTACTTTCATTGTAACTGAATACTTTAAGCCTAAGCCTCCCACCTTAGTAGCGCCCTAATCTTTGCGCTGGTAAATTTTTGACGCCTCGCTTGTAGAGCTCAAGTAAAGAAGAGCAGCCTGCGACAGCCGCAGCTCAGGTTTGAATTAGTTTTATCTGCCCGTCATCACGGCGCGCGATCCTCTGCCTCAAGCCCGCGCCTGCCGTGTCGATAAGACTGCGGTGCGGCTCCGCCTTGGCGGGCGCGCGTCCCAGGCAGGGAGCGCCCTTCTCGTATCCAGACAGGTCCGATTCGCCCATGGCACTTGATGCCCCCACCATGCTGACCCTTACCATCGCCCTGGCGGCTGCCGCGGCGGGCTATCTGGCCATGGAGTGGCGGTCGGTGCGCGAGTCGGCGCTGCTGTACTGGAGCTCGGGCTTCGCCCTCATTTGCGTGGGTAGCACCCTGGCGCTGTTGCGCAGTCAGGGGCTGCTGCTGGTGGGCATCTGGTTCGCCAATGGGCTGCTGATTTTTGTGCATGGGCTCTTTCTGCTTGGCGTGGCGCGCTTTACCGGGCGGTGCCTGAGTCTGGGCTGGTGGGCCTTCGCTGCGATCTGGCTGGGGATGTTGCTGCTGCCCAATGAGCCTTGGTGGTCCAAGGTGCTGCTGGTGGTGCAGTCGCTCATGATTGGCATCCTGGCGATACGGGCGAGCCTGCTGCTGCGCCGGCGCAATGCCGGAGAGCGGCAGCTGCGCGCGGTGCTGCTGATCCATGGACTCTTCTACCTGATCAAGATGATCCCACCGCTCACCCCCGGCAGCCTGATCGATCTGGCGGTCTATCGCGGCGTCATCATCCAGGTCTCGTTGGTGGAGGGGGTGATGGCCGTAATGCTGATCGCCCTGTCGATGACCGGCACGGTACGTTATCGCCGCGAGCAGCATATCGAGCGCCTGGCCGGCAGCGATCCCCTGACCGGTCTGGATAATCGCCGCGCCCTGGAAGCCGAGGCGCCGCGACTGTTCGGCCAGGCGACCCCGGCCCGCCCCGGCGCCCTGCTGCTGATCGATCTGGACAACTTCAAGCTGGTGAACGACCTCCATGGCCATGCGGCCGGCGATGGTCTGCTGATCGCCCTGAGCGACCTGCTGCGCACCTCCCTGCCCTGCCAGGCGCTGGCCGCCCGGCTGGGGGGCGATGAATTCGTGGTGCTGCTGGGCGAGGCGGCCGATGCGGATGTCGTGCGCCTGGCGGACACCCTGCGCCTGCGCTTCAACCAGCTGGCGGCGCAGCGCCTGCGGACGCCCGAGCCCGTCACCCTGAGCATCGGCGCCGTGCTGTTCGATCAACCGCCGGAAAGCCTAGCGGCCCTGCTGGAGCGCGGGGACAGTGCCCTCTACGAGGCCAAGCGCGGCGGGCGGGATGGCTTGCGGATGAGTCTGGGATGAAGGCGCACTAATGCCTTAGGCTTGGGCGATTGCCTGACCGGAGCCACCATGCCCATCGCCTTCGAATCCCCCGATCAACCCGAGGTGATCGCCCTGATCGCCGAACTGGATGTCTATCAGGACGGCCTCTATCCGCCCGAGAGTCGTCATGCCCTGGATCTGACGTCGCTCATGCGGCCGAACGTGCTGTTCCTGGTCGCCCGGGATGACAGCGGCAGTGCCCTGGGCTGTGGGGCCATGGTGCTGCATGAGGCCTATGGCGAGATCAAGCGGATGTATGTGAACCCCAGGGGTCGCGGTCAGGGGCTGGGTGGTCGCCTGCTGGCGGAACTGGAGCGTGAAGCGGCAGGCCGTGGGTGTGAGTTGGCACGACTGGAAACAGGGCCCTATCAGCCGGAGGCCTTGCGGCTCTATGAGACGGCGGGTTACCAGCGGCGTGGTCCTTTTGGAGCGTATCGGGACGATCCGTTGAGTGTGTTTATGGAGAAGCGGCTGGTATGACCAGCTGCTCCTTAACTGGCGACATAAAAACAAAAATTACCCATAAGGAGTAGATGCTTCTGCAGGACCTAAAACGGTCATCTTTTGCAATTTATTCTACTAAAAATGTAGCCTTGGCTTTCGTTGGGAACGCCCAAAACAGCCACATCATCATCCAATAACTTCACCTTCCCCTTCAAATACTCCTTACCACACACCTCCGCCTTTATGTGAAAAGAAGAAAAAAACAAAGCGCCATTCAAAAATCTTACAGAATGGTCATTAGACAGTAAGTAACCTATAAGCTGCAGTGGCGCAACAGCTGTAATAGCCAAACCAACTACACATGAAGAGTGCACCAAAAAAGAAAATCTCTTTTTACTTTTCTTAGGCTTTCTTGGGACTGTCAGACCAACACCGGCATAGGCATTACTATGACTATCTGTGAAGGTCAATTTCGTCAATGCATATGCATATATGATCAGGGCAAAAATCGAGAGACCAAAAGTCCAAGACAAAGGGGAAAAAACTATACCTAACCACGCCATACCCGTAGCAAATTCAGTTCCGGACACAGTCGTAGCATCTGAAATATAACCATCTGCCCAAACCGCTGACAAAGCCACAGTGACAGAAACGCTTGCTGTGCCTAAGACCCCCACGAGAAAAAAATTATTTTTTCTGAAATCAGAAAAATTATACACAACGGACGCCAAAAACAACGAAACACAGCAAAGCAATAAAAGTAGAACCATGCCAAACGCTTTTACCAGCCAATTTCCCGGCCCACCATCCAAAACATACGACTGGCTTGCAAATAATAAATACAAGACAACAAATATCAAAACTGGAAATCGATCAGTTATATCACCGCGATTCAAACACAGATACAAAAATCTAAAAAAGCCAATACCTTTATGACCTCGAGAGTCTTTATATCTAACCACAATAGCAATTATTGCTGGCGTTACCAAGTATAAATTTACAATTGAAAGCATAAAATAAGCCTCACCAAATCAATTAAAAACCCACCATCATTGACAGCGCCCTTAATGCAAAATCCTCAGGAAGAAATCCATGTCTGACCCTTCCAATCTACAAGCTTTTAGAACAACCAATTTACGGACCACTACATAACCTCGACCACAGCATATAGAATACAGTCAAGATGAAGGACCACTACTCCTTCAGCCTATGCAATGGACCATGCAAGAAGAAATTATTGACTCGACGCCACACTCATCCAATACCTAGCCTCATATAAGAACACAGATAATATTGTCAAATTTTGGCATGGAAATTACTATCTGCGATTTCTGAAATAAATTTTCAGCAACCGCAGTAGCCGTAACTTTTCATACATATTTACTATTAGTAGTCTCACAGAGACTGAGGATAGTGCGCAGGACCGATCCATGCCCACGCGTATTAAAGTTCTAGCGCCTGACGCAGACGAACAGCGCATTACCCGCCTCGCCGGCCCAGGGTTCGATGCGCTGGTAGTCGTGCTCCAGCACCTGCACATCGAAGTGCGGCTCCAGCAGGGCCAGCAGTTCGGGGAAGTCCACCGCCACCATGGGGTGTTCGTCCTGCCAGATCTGCTGCGCGCCGGCATGGCGGCGTTCGATGCGCAGGCGGAGTTGCTGGTGTTCGCCCTCGCCCGGGTAGTGCCAGGCGGAGGCGAAGCTGAAGAGGCCATCGGCCCGTTCGACGCTGTGGCCGACGCTGGAGGCATTGTCGATGCGGCGCTTGTCGACGGCGTTGAAGCAGAACAGACCGCCGGAAGTCAGGGCCGCCCGGACCTGCGTCAGGCACGCCTGGAGCCGTGCAAGGCTGCCGCTGTAGTGCAGGGAGTAGAGAAAGCAGGTGATCAGATCGACCGGCCGCTCCAGCTCGAAGGCGCACATGTCCTGGCAGGAGAAGTCCGCCTCGGGGCAACGCAGCGCGGCCTGGGCCAGCATCGGCGGATTGAGGTCCAGCCCGCTGCTCTGGAAGCCGGCATCGAGGAAATGCCGCACATGGGGGCCGGTGCCGCAGGCGAGGTCGAGATGACGACTGCCACCGTTGCCGAACAGTCGCTGCAGGCGCAGCACCGCCTGGCTCTGGGCCCGGTAGTCGATGTCGGCGCAGAGCAGGTCGTAGTAGGCCGACAGGTCGGTGTAGAGGGCGGTGGCGGACATCGCAGGGGCTCGGGGCTGGAGACGCGGGCGCGCATCTTAGTCGGTTTCTGCAACCTTCGACGCCTTATACTGGCGGTTTTCCCGAGAGTCCCCTGACGTGAGCAACAAGAGATACGCCTGCATCGGCCTGAGCAACCCCAAGTCGCCGTCCAACGTCGGGTCCATCATGAGGGCGGCGGGTTGCTACGGGGTGGCCTCGGTGTTCTATACCGGCACCCGCTACGACCGCGCCAAGGACTTCGTCACCGACACCAAGAAGGTCCACCAGGACATCCCGCTGATCAACATCGACGACCTGCGCCGCATCCTGCCGCTGGGGTGCGTACCGGTGGCGGTGGAGCTGGTGGAGGGTGCCCGGCCGCTGCCCGAATACACCCACCCCGATCGCGCCCTCTATCTGTTCGGCTCGGAGGATGGCTCGCTGAGCCAGGAGCTGCGCGACTGGTGCGAGGACGTGGTGTACATCCCCACCCAGGGCTGCATGAATCTGGCGGCCACGGTCAATGTGGTGCTCTATGACCGCCTGGCGAAGGGCAATAACACCCGCTCCGGTCCGCTGTTTTAACCAAACCCCTGGGTCGGCCGGCGCAAGACCGGATCGAAGGGGTTGATGCGCGCGGCGATCACCCCGGCTTCGCGGCGGAGCAGTTCGATCACCGTGGGCAGGCGCTGGGGGTTGAGGCGTTCGCTCAGGGTGCCCACGCTCAGGGCGGCCACCGCCCGGCCATTGCGGTCGAGGATGGGCACGGCGAGGCCCGCCATGCCGGCCAGCACCCCGGTGTTGCGCGCGGCGTAGCCCTGCTGGCGAACGTTGTCGATCTCGGCGCGCAGCAGCACCTCGTCGTAATGATGGGCATCGCGCAGCCGCGGCAGGTTGTAGCGGATCACCTCGTCGCGCTCTTCCCTGGGCAGGAAGGCCAGGATCGCCAGGGCGCCCTGGCCGCCGCCCAGGGGCACGCGACCGCCGATGTCGCCGGTGAAGGTGCGGATCGGATAGGGCCCCTCGCTGCGATCCAGGCACATGGCGTCGAAGCCGCTGCGCGCCAGCAGGAACAGCGAATCACCCAGGGACGCCGACAGCCGCAGCAGACTCGGCCGCGCCAGGTCGCGCAGATTGCCGACCTGGCCGGCGCGGGCCGCCAGGGCGAAGAAGTCCAGGCTCAGGCGGTATCTCTTGCTGCGGGCACACTGCTCGACCATGCCCTCTTCCACCAGGCCCCGCAGCAGTCGGTGGGTGGTGGGTTGCGACAGGCCCACGCGCTCGGCGAGGCGGGTGACCTTTTCCCCCTCGGGATCACCCTCACCCAGGGCGCGCACCACGGCGAACACCCGGCTGATGGCGCCAACACCTACCTCACCTGCCGTTGTCTTTCTTTCACTGGAATCTTCCATCTACAACTCTCCCAAATATTCCACTGAGTGAATAAATATGAAAAAAGAGTTCATTCAGTGAAAAACCTGCTTGTCCTGCATCCTAGGTCGCCCTTACCTTCAGGTCCATAGGGCGATACTCACAATCACCGGACGCCGCCAGTCGAGCGAGCGCCAACGTCCCAGATCCAGGCTGTCTTTCGCCCTGCCAAAACCTTGCCCACCTCTCCCGTGGGCGCGACCGGAGGAGCATTGCGGCCATGGCTTTCCTGACTCTCGACAATCTCAGCAAGCGCTACGGCGACAGCTACGCGGTGGCCGGTTCGACCCTGGCCATCGAGCGCGGCGAATTCGTCTCCCTGCTCGGCCCCTCCGGCTGCGGCAAGACCACCACCCTGCAGATGATCGCCGGCTTCGTCGACGTCAGCAGCGGGCGCATCCTGCTCGACGGCCAGGACATCACCCACGCCAAACCGGCCAGTCGCGGCCTCGGGGTGGTCTTCCAGAGCTATGCGCTGTTTCCCCACATGACGGTGCGCGACAACGTCGCCTTCGGCCTGCGCATGCGCAAGGTGGCGGGCGCCGAACTGGCGCGGCGCGTCGAGGAAGCCCTGGGCCTGGTGCACCTGGGCCAGCACGCCGAGCGCTATCCGCGCGAACTTTCCGGTGGCCAGCGCCAGCGGGTCGCCCTGGCCAGAGCGCTGGTAATAGCACCCCCGGTGCTGCTGCTGGACGAGCCGCTGTCCAACCTGGACGCCCATCTGCGCGAAGAGATGCAGTTCGAGATCCGCCGCATCCAGCGCGAGGTGGGCATCACCACCCTGATGGTCACCCACGACCAGTCCGAGGCGCTGTCTATCAGCGACCGGGTGGTGGTGATGGAGGCCGGGCGCATCACCCAGGTGGATGCGCCCTATCGCCTCTACGAACACCCGCGCAACAGATTCATCTCCGACTTCGTCGGCAAGGCCAACCTGCTGCCCGGCAGCCTGGATGCCCAGGGTCGGCCACAGATCACCGCGGGCGGCGCCCTGGCGATCTCGCTGCGGCCGGAAAAGATCGAGCTGCGCCCCGCCGGTGAGGGGCGTCTGCAAGGGCGGGTGCTGACCCGCTTCTTCCTCGGCAGCCAGTGGCTGTATCGCCTGGAGACGGCGCTGGGCGAGGTGTCGGTGCTGCGCAGCAACGATGGGCTGCCGCCGCTGGACGAAGGCCAGCGCGTCGGACTGCACTGGGACGACGGTCTGCTGCGCCGCCTGGAAGCCGCGGAGGCCGCCGCATGAGCACCCTGCTGCGCGGCACCGGTCGCGCCTATCTGCTCAGCGCCCCGGCCCTGGTGCTGTTCGCCGGACTGCTGCTGGCGCCCCTGGCGCTGACCCTGGCGCTGTCCTTCAACGTCTTCGACTACGAGACCGGGATCAAGGAAGGCAGCTACACCCTGGCGCACTACCTGAGCCTGCTGGGCGATCCCTATTTCTACGAGATCTTCCTGCGCACCTTCTGGATCAGCGCCCTGGTCACCCTGCTCTGCGTGCTGATCGGGGTACCGGAGGCCATCGTCCTTAGTCGCATGGGCGCGCCCTGGCGCTCGATCTTCCTGATCCTGGTACTGACGCCGCTGCTGATCTCGGTGGTGGTGCGCGCCTTTGGCTGGAGTCTGCTGCTGGGCGCCGACGGCCTGGTCAACCAGGCCATCATGGCCCTGGGCGGGCGCCCGCTGAAGCTGCTCTACACCCCCTTCGCGGTGATCGTCGGCCTGGTCCACGTGATGCTGCCCTTCATGATCATCCCGGTCTGGACCTCGCTGCAGAAGCTCGATCCCTCGGCCGAACAGGCCGCGCTGTCCCTGGGCGCCAGTCACCTGACGGTGCTGCGGCGCATCGTGCTGCCCCAGGTGATGCCCGGGGTGCTGTCGGGAACGCTGATCGTCTTCGGCCTGGCCGCCAGCTCCTTCGCCATTCCCGGCCTGCTCGGCGGACGCCGGCTGAAGATGGTCGCCACCCTGATCTACGACCAGTACCTGGCGGAACTCAACTGGCCGATGGGCGCCACCCTGGCGGTGGCCCTGCTGCTGCTCAACCTGCTGGTGATGCTGGGCTGGAATCGCCTGGTGGAACGCCGCTACAAACGTGCCCTGGGAGTCTGACCTCATGACCCGCAACGGCCCGCTCGGGCTCGCCTTCCATACCCTGGTGATGGTCTTCATGCTGGCGCCGCTGGTGGTGGTCTGCCTGGTAGCCTTCACCCCGGAAAACACCCTCAGCCTGCCCACTTCCGGCTTTTCGCTGCGCTGGTTCGCCGCCGTGTTCGAGCGGGCGGATTTCCTCACCGCCTTCTACAACAGCCTGCAGCTGGCGGCGCTGTCGGCGACCCTGGCGACGCTGATCGCGGTGCCGGCGGGGCTGGCCATCACCCGCTACCGCTTTCCCGGCCAGGGCTTTCTCAATGGCCTGTTCCTCTCGCCGATCATCATCCCGCACCTGGTGCTGGGCGTGGCCATGCTGCGGTTGTTCGCCCTGCTGGGGGTGAATGGCAGCTTCAGCTGGCTGGTGCTGGCCCACGTGGTGGTGATCACCCCCTATGTGCTGCGCCTGGTGATCGCCGCCGCCATCGGTATCGACCGCAGCGCCGAGCAGGCCGCCGAGAGCCTGGGCGCCAGTCGCACCACGCTGTTCTGCCGCATCACCCTGCCGATGATCCTGCCCGGGGTAGCCGGCGGCTGGCTGCTGGCCTTCATCAACAGCTTCGACGAGGTCACCCTGTCGATCTTCGTCACCTCGCCGGCGACCCAGACCCTGCCGGTGCGGATGTACGTCTACGCCACCGAATCCATCGATCCGATGATGGCGGCGGTGTCGGCGCTGGTGATCGCCCTGACCGCGGCCACCATGATCCTGCTCGACCGCATCTATGGCCTGGATCGCGTGCTGGTGGGCAAACAATGAACAGCCGAGACCCGTCCATGGCACTGCTCAAGCGGGTGGCCGAATGCGACCGCCCGACCCTGGTCTTCACCCTCGACGGCCAGCCGGCCGAGGGCCTGCAGGGCGACACCCTGCTCACCGCCATCCTGACCCAGAGCGATCACCTGCGCGGCAGCGACTTCGGCGGCGAACCCCGCGCCGGCTTCTGCCTGATGGGCGCCTGCCAGGACTGCTGGGTGCGCCTGGCCGACGGCCGCCGGGTGCGGGCCTGCGCCACCTTTCTCGAAGCGGGCCAGCAGGTCAGCCGCGATCCAGGGCGGGCGCTGTGAGCGCCGTCGTGGTGGTGGGCGCCGGGCCGGCGGGCATTCGCGCGGCCCAGACCCTGGTCGCCCATGGCCTTGAGCCGGTGCTGCTGGACGAAAGCGCCCGCGGCGGCGGCCAGATCTATCGCCAGCAACCGGCTAATTTCCAGCGTCCGATCAAGGCGCTGTACGGCTTCGAAGCCGGCAAGGCCCAGGCGCTGCACGGTGCTTTGACCGAGATGCAGACGACGCTGGACTATCGACCTGACACCCTGGTGTGGAATGCCGAAGCGCGCGCCCTGGATACCCTCAGCCAGGGCCGCTATGTCGATCGCCTGGCCTTCGACCAGGTGATCGTCGCCACCGGTGCCACCGACCGTATCCTGCCGGTGCCGGGTTGGACCCTGCCGGGCGTCTACAGCCTGGGCGCCACCCAGGTGGCGCTCAAGTTCCAGGGCTGCGCCATCGGCAGCCGCCCGGTGCTGGCCGGTACCGGTCCGCTGCTCTATCTCGTCGCCTATCAATACGCCAAGGCCGGGGCCAAGCCACTGGCGGTGCTGGACAGCGCGCCCTTCCGCGACCAGGCCGCGGCCACCCCGGCCCTGCTCGGTCAACCGGCCACCTTCGCCAAGGGCCTCTACTACCGCAGCTGGCTGGCGCTGCACGGCGTACCCGTGCACCAGGGCGCCGATCTCCTGGCGGTCGAGGGCGAGCGCCGGGTGGAGGCCGTGCGCTGGCGCGCCGCCGACGGCGAAGCGCATCGACTGGAGTGCGATGCGCTGGGCTTCGGCCAGACGCTGCGCAGCGAGACCCAGCTGGCCGACCTGCTGGGGTGCGACTTCGCCTGGAGCGTTCTCAACCGGGCCTGGTTGCCGATACGGGACAGTGGTGGACGCAGCAGTCAGACCGGGGTCTACCTGGCCGGCGACGGCGCCGGCATCCAGGGCGCCGATGCCGCCGAACTGGCGGGCGAACTGGCGGCCCTGAGTCTGCTGGAGGATCGTGACGTGCCGGTGGACAGGGCGCGTATCCAGGCCCTGCAGGCACGCCTGGCGCGCTTCGAGGTCTTTCGCCAGGGCCTGGAGCGGGCCTTCCCCTTCCCCGCGGACTGGGCGACCAAGGCGCCGGACGAACTCATGGTCTGTCGCTGCGAACAGGTCAGCGCCGGCGAGATCCGCGCCGCCGTGGCCCAGGGCCACTGGGAGATCAACAGAGTCAAGGCCACCTGCCGGGTCGGCATGGGCCGCTGTCAGGGCCGCATCTGCGGCGCCGCGGCGGCCGAGCTGATCGCCTGCGCCAGTGGTCGCCCGCTGGACCAGATCGGCCGGTTGCGCGCCCAGGCGCCGATCAAGCCGCTGCCCTTCGGCGTGGAGCTGGCGCCATGAGCCGGCTGGACGTGGATGTCCTGATCATCGGCGGCGGCATCGTCGGCAGCAGCGCGGCGCTGTTCCTGGCCCAGGGCGGCCAGCGCGTCGCCCTGCTGGAACGCAACTTCTGCGGCGCCCAGGCCAGTGGCGTCAACTACGGCGGGGTGCGCCGCCAGGGCCGCCCGCTGGTGCAGTTGCCGCTGTCCAGTCGCGCCCATCAGCTCTGGGGCGGTCTGCAGGACCTGCTGGGTACCGATGGCGAATACCTCAGATCCGGCCACCTCAAGCTGGCCCGCAGCGACACCGACTTCGCCTCCCTGCAGGCCTATGCCCAGGCCAGCCAGGGCTTCGACCTCGATCTGCAACTGCTCGACCGGAGCGAATTGCGCCGGCGCTTTCCCTGGGTCGGCGACATCGCCGTGGGCGCCTCCTTCTGCCCGGAGGACGGCCACGCCAATCCACGCCTGGTCTCCCCGGCCTTCGCCCGGGCAGCCGCGCGTGCCGGCGCGCAGATTTTCGAGCGTACCGCCGTGACCGCCGTCGAGCACGACGGCCAGCGCTTCCAGCTCCGCACCGAGAGCGGCCTGACCTTGAGCGCGCCCTGGCTGCTGAATTGCGCCGGCGCCTGGGCAGCGGAGCTGGCCGCCCGCTTCGGCGAGCCGGTCCCCCTCACCGCGGCCCATCCGGCCATGCTGGTGACCGAACCGCTGCCGCCCTTCATGACCGCCAGCACCGGCGTGGAAGGCGGCGGCATCTATGCCCGCCAGGTGGCGCGCGGCAATTGCGTGCTGGGCGGCGGGCGCGGTTTCGCACTGGACGCCGACCGCGCCCGCCC
>NZ_JASCON010000111.1:0-13841 GCF_029959585.1 Pseudomonas sp. PS02302 | reverse complement strand
CCCCGCCGGGGGTGGCCCGCGGCGCCGCGCGCGCGGCGGTCCAGGCGGTGGCGCTACTGGAAGGCGTCCTCGCCGGGCAGGACCTCGCGGTGGCCGAGCAGGGCACGCGCGGTCTGCAGGCCGGATAGGGTCGCCGACTCCACGCAGCCCATGTTGAAGCCGTTGTCGATCCAGTCGCCGGTCAGATAGAGGTTGCGGCAGACGCTGCCGTCGGTGGCCAGGCGATAGCGGCTGCTGCCGGCCACGCTCTGCACATAGCGCTCGCTGGGATCGACGTTGGCCCGCCAGTATTGATAGTCGAAGCGCGCCGCGCCCTGGACCTCGGCGGGCGCCAGCAGGAAGTCCCAGCGATAGCCCGCGGGGGTCACGGCTGCCGGCCAGTAGGCGCCCAGGTTGCCGTTCATGAGGTCGAGGAAGGCCTGCTTCACCTTGGCGGCCTCCTGCTGCGGATAGTCATCTTTTTTGCCGATGGGCGGGGCGGCCTTGGCGGCGAAAACCCCGCAGAAATAGCTGATATCAGCCGGTGGCGTGCCGCTCGACCAGTCTTCGCGGTCCACCAGGTAGCTGACATCCGCCCAGGAGTCCATCGCCTGGGCGGCGAAGCCCAGCAGCTCGGGCGCCTGCCCACCCTGAGGCGAGCCACTCCAGCCCAGTTGCCAGGCGTCGCGGTTCTGCCAGAGCTGTACCGCCTGGGTGGCGACGGTGGCCACCTGCCCGGTCATGCGCGCGAAGGCCGGGTCCAGGGCGCACAGGCTGGGGGCGAGGTCGGCCAGGCCGGCCACGGAGATCCCCAGCACCACCTCGTCGAAGTCGCGATCGACCTGCAGCTCCAGCTGCTCGACGCCCTGCCAGCCGCTCCAGTTGGATTCCAGATTGATCTGGCCAGCCTGCAGCTCCCGGGCGATCTGGTCGTCGAGCTGGTCGTACAGCGGCGCCGAAGGCCAGCAGGGCAGGCCCTTGACGTCCACCAGCGGTTGGTAGGCGTCGCCCTTGAGGGTGACCTGGCGCTGGATCTGCAGGCGCGTCACCCGCGGCCCCTGACCGTCGTCCACCGCTTCGATGCCGGTGACCTGGTGGAAGAAGCGGAAGTCCACGCCGCGGCGGGCGAGCACCTCGTAGTAGGGCGCGAAGACCACATCACCCATGCCGGCCTGCATGCGCCAGATGAAGGAGCCCTTGGCCGTGGTCAGGGCCAGCAGGGCGGCGCGTAGCACGGTGCCGGCCTCTACGTCGGGTTGGGCGAGGTTGCCGTCGCGATAGGCGAAGATGCCACCGTGCAGGGACTTGAGCACCGCGCCGTCGAGGGTCGCGGCGCTGGCGCCGTGGCGGCTCAGCCAGGCCTGGAAGGTTTCCCCGTTGAGCGCCGCGAAGCCCTTGACATAGACCTCGTCGGTGAGCATGCCGATGAGTACGGTCAGGCCGAAATCCATCAGCAGCCACAGCCGGTGGGCCTTGACGTGGGTCTGGCTGCGGTCGTGCAGGATGTCGCCGAGCAGGCCGCGAAGCCTGCGCAGCAACGCCAGCAGCACGGGATGGTCGACGCCGTCGGGCAGCGCCGTGCGGGCCTGCTGCAACTGGTGCTCCGCCTCTTTGAGGGCCAGCTCCTGCAATTCCTCCCGGCAGTGCGCGCGCAGGCGGGCGAACAGGCCGCCTGGCGCGGTGGCGGCCGGGGTGTCGTCCACCTCGCCCAGCCGCAGCAGCCACTCCAGCAGATCGCCGAGGGCGGCCATGAAGGGCTTGGGATTCCAGCCCTCGCCCGGCTTGCCGGGCAGGGCCAGGGTATCGATGGACCAGGTGGTCCACTGCCCGTGGAAGGCATCGGCGAAGGCGGTATGGGAATGCGCGAAGAAGGCCTCGTCGAGGGTCGCCAGCGGCGCGCCGGCAGGCCGGTCCAGTTCCTCGTAGCACTGCCTCAGGCTGTGGAAGGCGTTGTAGTAGAAGCCGAACCAGACATGGATGCCGTGTTCCTCGATGCGCTGGTGGTCGGTCGCGTTGCGTCCGCTGGCCCCCTTGCCGCCAAGACGCCAGCCCTGCTGGTACAGGGTGATCTGGTAACGGTCCTGCCAGTTGGGCTCACTCGTAAGACGAAAGGCGGTGGTGACGGCGGACACGCCGCCGCCCAAGATGGCGATCTTGCGGACGGAAGGTATAGCGTCCATGCGTAATGCTCCGAAGTGTGCAAATTGTTGCACCAGTGGACGTAAGCCAGATGATGGCTAGGGTAATATCACTTTATCGAAAAGTTCCCTTGAGACTTTAGCAAGGCAACGGAAATAGTTGAGGCGCCGATCCGGTATCCCCGGTCGGCCGAGGATCGAGGCGAACGCGGTGTTGAGGATTCCAGGCTACAGCTGCAAGGCGCAGGTGAGCGAAAGCCGCCATGCCCTGATCTACCGTGGCACACGCCTGGCCGATGGTCAGCCGGTGATCCTCAAGCAGCTGGCCGCCGACTATCCCACGCCCCAGGCCCAGGCCGGGCTGCGCCACGAATTCGAACTGACCCGCCGCGCCAGTGCCAGCGGGGCGGTGAGCGCTGCCCTGGAGCTGCTGGAATACCAGGGCCGCCAGGTGCTGGTGCTCGAAGACATCGGCGGCACCGATCTCGCCGGGTTGCTCGCCGCCGGACCGCTGGCGCTGGATGACTTCTTCGACTGGGCGCTGGCCATCGTCCGTGCCCTGGCGCGGCTGCACCGACTGCGCATCGCCCACAACGATCTCAATCCCCGCAACATCGTCTGCAACTGCACCACGGGCAGCCTGCGGCTGACCGATCTGGGCATCGCCACGGTCTTTGGCGCGGTCCATGGCAGCGATGCCCGCCTGGAGGGATCGCTCACCTATCTGGCCCCGGAGCAGAGCGGGCGGACCGGGCGCCACCAGGACTATCGCAGCGACTTCTATGCCCTGGGCGTGACCTTCTACGAGATGCTCGCGGGCGAGCCGCCGTTTCGCGCCCAGGACCCCCTCGAATTGGTGCATGCGCACCTGGCGATGCGTGCGCCCTCGCTGGTCGAGCGGGTGCCGACGGTACCGCCGATGCTTGCGGCGCTGGTGGACAAGCTCATGGCCAAGGCCGCCGAGGAACGCTACCAGGGCTGCTTCGGCATCCTGCGCGACCTGCAGCGCTGCCAGGCGGCCCATCAGGCCGGTGAGCGGGCACCCTTCGCCCTCGGCGAGCAGGACCCGCCGGCCCGGCTGATGCCGGTACGCACCCTGCAGGGCCGCGGCGCCCCGCTGCGCCTGCTCGAAGAGGCGCTGGCGCGGGCGACCCTGGGCCGGATCGAAGCGGTCTTCGTCAGCGGCAGTTCCGGGGTGGGCAAATCGGCGCTGGTGCAGGCCTTCGTCCGCCGTCAGGGTGAGCGGGTGCTGCTCGCCCATGGCAAGTTCGAGACCCTTGGCAGCGGCGTGCCCTATGGCGCCCTGCGCCAGGCGGTGCGCGAGCTGGTCGAGGTCGGCCAGAGCCTGGGCGAGGCCTTCGCCGATCGCCTGGTCGAGGCCCTGGGTGGCAACGCCGGGGTATTGACCGAGGTCTCGCCCGAGCTGGCCACCTGGCTCGGACCCCAGGCACCGGTGGCCGAACTGCCGCCGCACCAGGCCGAACAACGTTTCGACGAAGCCGTGATCGCGCTGCTGCTGGCCTTTGCCGCCGATACCCGGCCGCTGCTGCTCTGGCTGGACGACCTGCAGTGGGCCGACAGCGCGTCGCTACGCCTGATCGAGCGCCTGCTGGCGCGGACCGACCAGGGGCCGTTGCTGCTGGTGGCGACCCATCGTGAAGAACAGCTCGCCGGCAGCGCCCTGGAGCGCCTGCTCGGCGCGGCGCTGATCCGCACCCTGTCGCTGGGTCCGCTGTCACGGGTGGAGATCGAGCGACTCATCGCCGAACTGCTGCCGGCGCCGGCGGACGAGCAGGCGGCCCTGGCCGGTCTCTGCCTGGACAAGACCCTCGGCAATCCCTTCTTCATCGAGCAGTTGCTGCGCAGTCTGCAGCAGGAAGGCCTGCTGGAATTCGACGGCGAGCACGGTCAGTGGCACTGGGAGCTGGCCCGCCTCCAGGCCCTGGACGTCTACGACAATGTCGTCGACTTCATGGTCGGCAAGCTTCAGGACCTGCCGGCCAGCACCTCGCGACTGCTGCAGTGGGCAGCCTGTCTGGGCACCCATTTCTCCAGCGATCGCCTCGCCGCGCTGATGGTGGAATCGCCCGCGGACATCCGCCGTCTCTGCCAGGCGCTGGTGCAGGAAGGCCTGCTCACCGAGCCCGAAGACGGCCCGGCGGGGGAACAGACGCCCACGCACTACAGTTTCCTGCACGATCAGGTACGCCATGCCGCTCACTCGCTGCTGGCGCCCGCCGAGCGCGAGCGGGTCCACCTGCGCGCCGGTCAGCTGTATCTCGCCGAAGGCAGCGCCACGCGGCTGGACGCGGTCAATCACCTCAACCTGGCGCTGGCGCTGATCGAGACGCCCGCCGAGCGGCTGCAGCTGCTGGAGCTCAATCTGGACGCCGCCCGCAAGGCGCGCCAGGCCAACGCCTATCCCGCCGCCCAGGAGTTCCTGCGCACGGCGGTCGCGCTGATCGACGACGCGGCCTGGGAGAGCCGCCATGAGCTGCTGTTCCAGCTGCATCGGGAATGGGCCGAGGTCGCGCACCTCTGTGGCGATGCCCACGAAGCCCTGCGCATCTGCGAACTGCTGCTGCCGCGGGCGCGCACCATCTTCGAGGAAGCCGGGGTGCGGGCCCTGCAGATCGACCTCTATAGCGGCCTCGGGCGCTTCACCGAAGCCCTGGTGGTGGCCAAGGCCGGCATCCAGGTGCTGGACGAGCCCTGGCCGGAGGCGCCGGACGCGATCAACCAGGCCATCGGCGCCGACAGCGCCGAGGTCGAGGCCTGGCTCGCCGAGCACCATCCGGCGGCCCTGCTCGACCTGCCACGCATGGAAGATCCGCGTGCCCAGTTGCTGATTCGCCTGCTGGGCCTGCTCTGGGGGCCGGCGATCAACGTCGACCTGCCGACGAGCCTGCTGGCGGTCATGCGCATCGTCAAACTGTCGATCCAGTACGGCAACGGCGATCTCTCGCCCTTCGGCTATGCCAACTATGGATCGCTGCTGTCGGCCTTCCATGGCCGCTACGAGCTGGGTTACCAGGTCGGGCGCCTGGCCGTCGACCTGGTCGACCGCACCGGCAACCTGCCGCTCAAGTGCAAGGTCTACACCATGTTCGCGGTGACCAACAGTCCCTGGTCGAGCCCCATCGCGGACAACGTCGCCCTGCTGCGCGAGGCCCTGGCCGCCGGCCAGCGCACCGGCGAGATCATCTTCACCGCCTACAGCGCCTTCCACATCCTCAAGCACCTGCAGCACGCCGGGGCGCCGCTGGACGACATCCTCGGCGAAACCGCGGAGATCGAGCGGATCCTGCTGGGCATCGGCGATCCCAACACCCTGGAGATCTTCACCATCCTGCGCCAGTCGCTGCGTCTGCTGCAGGGGCTCACCCCGGGTCAGGAGACCTGGGACGAAGAGGGCCAGGACGAAGCGGCGCTGGTGCGGCAGATGCAGGATAGCGGCCATGTGCTCTGTCTGAACTACTACGACTTCAACAAGATGCAGGCGGCGCTGCTGTTCCGTCGGCTACCCCAGGCGCGGCAGCACGCCGAAGCCATGGAAGCCTCGCTGGCGGCGAGTTTCGGCTGGTTCAGCATCGCCGAGCACGCCTTCTATCAGGCGCTGATCGTGCTGGCCGAGGGCGAACTGGCGGGCGAGGCGCTGGCCAAGGTCGAGGTCGCCCAGGAACGGCTGAACGGCTGGGCGGCGCACTGCCCGGAAAACTTCGCCCACAAGCGCGACCTGGTGGCCGCCGAGCGGGCGCGCCGCGAGGGCCGGGTCGAAGCGGCCATGGATCTCTATGAACAGGCCCTGGAATCCGCGCGGTTGCACGGCTTTCGCCAGGGCGCGGCGCTGGCCGAGGAACTCTATGGGCGCTTCTGGCTGGAACAGCAGCGTCCGCGGATCGCCCGGACCTATCTGCAGGATGCCCAGCGCAGCTATCTGCACTGGGGCGCTGCGGCCAAGGCTCAGGCGCTGGAGAACGAATTCCCCCACTGGCTGCGCGTGGCCGAGGCGACTGCCCTGACGGTGCAGCGCACCCAGGGCCAGGCCACCAGCGAGATGATGCGGCTGGACTGGCTGTCGGTGCTCAAGTCGCTGCAGACCATCTCTAACGAGCTGGCGCTGGATCAGCTGCTGGCGCGGATGATGCGCATCATCTTGGAGGAGGGCGGCGCCCAGCATGGCCTGCTGCTGTTGCCCGAGGGCGGTCGCTGGCTGGTGCAGGCCTCGATCTGCAGCAGCTCGGCCGAGCCCAAGGTGCTGCAGGGGCTGCCACTGGCGCTGAACGAACAGGACTCCGGCGAGGGCCTGGTGCCCCTGACCCTGGTGTCCCACGTGATCCGTCACCGCGAACCGGTGATCCTCGATGACGCCGCCCGCGCCGGCCGCTTCGTCCGCGACGCCTACATCCGCGCCCGGCGTCCGCGCTCGGTCTGCTGCCTGCCGGTGCTGCGCCAGGGTCGCCTGATCGGCATCCTCTATCTGGAAAACAACCTGCTGGCCCAGGCCTTCACCCCGGGTCGGCTGCAGGTACTGGGCATCCTGGCCACCCAGGCGGCGATCTCCCTGGAGCACGCGCAGATCTACGAAACCCTGGAGCAGCGCGTCGGCGAACGGACCCTCGAGCTGGACCAGGCGCGCATCCGTGCCGAGGAAGCGGCAGCGGCCAAGTCGCTGTTCCTGGCGACCATGAGTCACGAGATTCGCACCCCGCTCAATGCGGTGATCGGCCTCAGCCGCCTGACCCTGGGCACCCGGTTGTCCGGCGAGCAGCGTGGCCATGTTGGCAAGATCCTTGACTCCGGCGAGACCCTGCTGGGGGTGATCAACGACGTCCTCGACTATTCGCGCAACGAAGCCGGGGGTACCCAGCTCGAACAACTGGGCTTCAACCTGGCCAAGGTGCTCGAACGCACGCTCAATCTCTGTGCCATCAAGGCCCACGAGAAGGGCGTCGAACTGGTGCTGGATTGCGGTCCGGACATTCCCCTGGCGCTGGAAGGCGATCCGCTGCGCCTGCAGCAGGTGCTGGTCAATCTGCTGAGCAATGCGGTCAAGTTCACCGAGCGGGGCCATGTGCTGATCCGCGTCGGTGCCGTCTGCGAAGCGGGTCGTGCCCATTTCAGCCTGGCGGTGGAAGACACCGGCATCGGCCTGACCGAGGCGCAGCAGGCGCAACTCTTCCAGCCCTTCACCCAGGCGGATGGCTCCATCAGCCGTCGCTACGGCGGTACCGGCCTGGGCCTGGCGATCTCCCGCCAGCTCACCGAACTCATGGGTGGCACCCTCGAAGTCCATAGCGAAGCCGGGCGCGGCTCCTGCTTTACCCTGCGTCTGACCCTGCCGGTGGTGGGCGAGCCGGAGCGACTGCCCAGCCAGACGCCGCGGCAGGTCCTGCTGGTGGACGACCACGGCCTGGCCCGGCGCACCCTGGGGCAACGCCTGCGCGAACTGGGCATGCAGGTGGTGGAAGCGGAATCCACCGAGCAGGCCCTGGCGGCCATGGCCACGACGGTCTTCGAACTGGCCATCGTCGACTGGCGCCTGGGCGCCGAGGATGGCCTGGCACTGGCGCGCCAGTTGCGCTTCCGTCAGCCGGAGCTGGCGCTGACCCTGCTGGCCTCGCCCTACGAGGCGGAGGAGGTGCGCAGCCTGGGCGAGGATCTGCCGGGTCTGGAACTCCTCGACAAACCGGTCACCGGTCCCGCCGTGCAGCGACTGCTGTCCGGGCTGGGCCTGGCATCGGTCGCCGCGTCGACGGTGGGCCAGAGCGTGGTGGATCTGCAGGGCATTCGTCTGCTGCTGGTGGACGACAACGCCATCAATCGCCAGGTGGTCATCGGCTTCCTGCAGGGCAGCGGCATCCTGATCGACGTGGCCGAAGACGGCCAGGCGGCGCTGGACCAGCTGGAGCGGCAGCGCTACGACCTGGTACTGATGGATGTCCATATGCCGCGCCTGGACGGCCTGTCGGCCACCCGCGAATTGCGCACCCGCCCGGCGCTGGCCGCGCTGCCGGTCATCGCCATGACCGCCAATGGCCTGCCGGGCGATCGCGAGCGGTGCCTGGATGCGGGCATGAACGATCACCTGGTCAAGCCGCTCGATCCCGCCGAGCTGTTCCGCATCATCGCCGCCTGGGCCAATCTCGAGCAGCTGCAGCGCGCCGAGCGCAAGGCGGTGGAAGAGGGGGGGGACGTGAAGGAGATCGGCGTGCTGGCACGGGCGCGGGCCAGTGCGGTGCTCGAACCCGAGTCGGCATTGCGCCTGCTGCGCGGCAGCGCCGAACTCTATGAACAGCTGATGCGGGATTTCCGCGTGCAACAGGCCGAACTGCCCGGGCGGATCGCCGCCTGGCGTGCGGCCGACGATGTCACCGCGCTGTTCGAGTGCGCCCACGGCCTGCAGGCCACCGCCGCCTATGTCGGCGCCATCGCCTTGCAGGACGCGGCGCAACGCCTGACCACCCGGATCCGGCTGGCCCAGCCCATCGGCGAGGACGTGGGCCGCCTGCAGGCCGAGGCCGAGCGGTGCCTGGCGTCGCTCGACGAGATCCTGGTCGAGGTCGCCAGCGGCGACGAGGCCGCCGTCGAGGAGCTGGAAGCCCTGCTCGAACGCCTGGTCGGACTCTTGCAGACGTCGGACTTCGCCGCCGAGGAGGTGCTCGACACCCTGCTGCGCGCCTGCGTGAGCACGCCCCACAGCGCCGATGTGGTACGGATCCGCGAGTGGGTGAACGACGTCGAGTTCGAACATGCCGCCGATGCCACCGCGGATCTGCTGCGGCGGGTGCGGCACGCCGGAAAGCGGTCGGGATAGTTGCCGATGGAGGGGCGTCGTCCCGAGCTGCCGTTGATCCTCATCGTCGACGATCAGAAGAGCAATCTGCGCGTCCTCGGTGATCTGCTGCGCAACGAGGCGCGCATCATGCTGGCCAAGAGCGGGGTCCAGGCGCTGACCAAGGCCGCCCGCGAACACCCCGACCTGATCCTGCTGGACGTGGTGATGCCGGGCATCGACGGCCTGCAGCTGATCCAGCTGTTCAAGCGCCGCGCCGAGACCAGCGCCATCCCGGTGATCTTCATCACCGCGGCCAACGACCTGCACCGCGAGGTGGAGTGTTTCGAGCTGGGCGCCAGCGACTTCATCCAGAAGCCCTTCAATCCGCTGGCCGTGCTGGCGCGGGTGCGGCTGCACCTGCAGCTGGCCCGTCAGCGGCGGCTGCTCGAGGAACTGGCGCACATGGATCCGCTGACCGCGGTGGGCAATCGGCGCCGCTTCGACGAGCAGCTGATGATCGAGTGGCAGCTGGCGGTCAGCCGGCGGGGTTCGCTGGCCATCGCCATGCTCGATATTGATTACTTCAAGCAGTACAACGATACCCACGGCCACGGCGCCGGGGATCAGGCGCTGGCGCGGGTCGCCCAGGTGCTGGAGCAGCGCATCCGCGAGCGGGACTGCCTGGCGCGCTATGGCGGGGAGGAGTTCGTGCTCTTGCTACCCGGCGCCTCGCGCACGGCGGCGGAAGCGGTGCTGGAGCGCTGCCGGCAGGGCATCGCCGAATTGCGCATCGCCCATCCGCTGGCGGAGGACCGTCTCTGGCTGACCATGAGCATGGGCCTGGCCTGCTGCAATCCGACCCCCGAACAGACCCCGGAGGGCCTGCTCAAGGCCGCCGACAACCTGCTCTACCAGGCCAAGGCCGAAGGGCGTAATCGGCTGGTGAGTCGCAGCTTCTAGCCGTTTGGCGAAACGCCCTAGGGCGCCAGGTCCTTGCCGCCCTTGACCAGATGCACCCGGTTGCGGCCTTCGGCCTTGGCCTGGTACAGCGCCTGGTCGGTGCATTCGATGAAGGCTTCGTGATCGTCGCCACTCTGCGGCTGGATGCTGCCGACGCCGATGGAGATGGTGACGAAGCCGAGGTCACTGCCGGAGTGCGCCACCTGCAGCCGTTCGACCCCGGCACGGCAGGCTTCGGCGACCTTGAGCGCACCCTCGGCGTCGGTCTCCGGCAGCACCATGGCGAATTCCTCACCGCCGTAGCGGGCCACCAGGTCGGCCGGGCGCTTGAGCTGCTCGGTGAGCACCGCCGCCACCTTCTTCAGGCAGAGATCGCCGCTGAGATGGCCATAGGTGTCGTTGTAGCGCTTGAAGTGGTCGACATCGCACAGCAGCAGCGCCAGCGGCTGGCGATTGCGCCGGGCGCGCAGCCATTCGCCTTCGTAGGTCTGGTCGAAATGGCGGCGGTTATTGATGCCGGTAAGGCTGTCGATGGCCACCAGCTTCTGCAACTGGATATTGGCTTCGGCGAGCTGGCGCTGGCTCTCGCGCAGGAAGCGAAAGGCCTCGTCGCGCTGGGCGCGCAGGACGTGGGCCTCGGAGTGGTAGCGTACCCGCGCCAGCAGTTCCAGCTTGTCGGGCAGCTTGACCAGATAGTCGTTGGCACCCGTGGCAAAGCTCTGCGCCTTGACCTGGGGGTCCTCCTTGGAGGAGAGCACCACGATGGGCACGTCGCGCAGTGCCGGTTCGGCGCGGAAGCGCCTGACCGTTTCCAGACCGTCGATCTCGGGCATGATCAGGTCCTGCAAGACCACCGTGGGCTTGAGTTGCAGGGCCATGTTGACCGCCTGGTGCGCGTCCAGGCAGTAATGCAGCTCGATGTCGGGCTGATCGGCGATCATCCGCCGCAAGGCTTCGATGATGATCAACTGATCGTCCACCAGCAGCAGGCGCACCTTGGGTGCGTTCAGGCTGTCCTGGGCGTTACCCTCATGCGTGGCCATTACTGCGAGTCCTTGTGCGGGCGGGGTCGGGCGTCCCGCGTCTCTTCTTGGCCAATCCCTGCCACTGCGCCGTCCAACGCTCCTGTTGGCGACCTTTCATGTCATCTTACGCGAGCCGTTGCCGAAGCGTCTTTGCAGCCAGGCGCCGATCTGCGCGGGGCTGAGAATGCGCTCCGCGGCGCCCATTCTAACCGCAGCCGCGGGCATGCCGTATACGGCGCAACTGGCTTCGTCCTGGGCCAGTGTCGGGCAGCCGCTCTGGCGCAGGGCATAGAGACCGCTGGCGCCATCGCGGCCCATGCCGGTCAGCAGGATGCCCAGGGCCTTGCTGGCCCGCAGCGGGTGGCTGGCGAGCTGGGTAAAGAACACATCCACCGAGGGACGATAGGGGTAGTCCACCGGCTCGGCGGTATAGGCGAAGCGGCCGCGCTCATCCAGCAGCAGGTGATCGTCACCCAGGGCCACGGCGACGTGGCCGGGCTCCGGCAGGGCGCCGGGCATGGCGGCGGTGACCGGCCAGGCGATCTGGGTGCCGAGCCAACCGATGAAACTGGGGGCGAAGCGGCGGTCGATATGCTGCACCAGCACCACGCTGGCCTCCTTGGTGGGCGCCCAGGCCTCGAACAGGCTGACCAGGGCCGCCGGTCCACCCGTGGAGGCACCGATGGCCACCAGGCTGTCGCTGGTGGCCTCGGCCGCGGTGCTTGGCGTGGCAGCGGTGGCCTGGGGCGGGCGCGCGGGTCGTTCGGGCAGCCGCACCAGGGGTTCGATACGGGCGATCTTGCGCAGCAGGGCGCCACCATCGGCACCGCCGCTCAAGGCCGGGGTAGCGGTCACGTCGAGGGCGCCGGCGCCCATGGCGCGAAACACCCCCTCGCAGTCGTCGGGGGTGGCGGTGACCATGAGGATGGCGCAGGGTGACTGCGCCATGATCCGGCGCGTCGCCTCGATGCCGTCCAGGCGGGGCATCTGCAGATCCATGAGGATCAGATCCGGGCGGTCCTCGGCGCAGCGCGCCACGGCTTCCTCGCCGTCATGGGCGATCCAGGCGACCGTATGGCGCCCGTCGCCGATCAGCAGGCGACGCAAGGCCTCGGTGGCGAGCAGCAGATCGTTGACGATGGCGATTCTCATGGGGCTCCGATGAGGTCCTGCACGGCGGTGATCAGGGCGTCGTCGTGGAAGCTGCCCTTGGTCAGATAGTAGTCGGCACCGGCCTGCATGCCCTTGAGCCGATCCTCCGGGCGATCCTTGTAGGAGACGATCATCACCGGCAGGGCATGCAGACGCGGATCGCGGCGCACCAGTTCCACCAGCTCGATACCGTTCATGCGCGGCATGTCGATATCCGACAGCAGCATGTCGAATTCACCGGCGCGCACGGCGTTCCAGCCGTCCATGCCGTCCACCGCCACCTCCACCTGATAACCCTGGCCTTCCAGGAGCTTGCGCTCCATCTCGCGCACGGTGAGGGAATCGTCCACCACCAGGACTCGCTTGACCCTGCGGTTGTCCGTGGCCGCGCCGCTCTGCACCTGCCGCAGGCGGCCCTCGCCGAGCAGTCGCTCGATGCCGGTGAGCAGGTCGGCGACGTCCAGCAGGAGCACCGGACTGCCGTCGTCAAGCAGCGCCCCGGCGATGACCGAGCGCAGCTTGCCGAAGATCTCGTCCAGCGGCTTGAGCGCCAGGCCCTGTTCGCCGCGCAGGCGATCCACCACCAGGCCATAGCGCCGCTCGCCGCTGCCGATCACCAGCACGGCGAGATCGCCGGTGGGCGGCGCGCCGTCCAGTTCCAGCAACTGATGCGCCGCGACCAGCCCTAGGCGATCCTCGCCGAGCAGGAAGAAGGCCTTGCCCTCCAGCGAGTGCACCTCGCCTGGGTCCAGGCGCAGCACCCGTTCGATGCGATTGACCGGCAGAGCATAGGCCTCGCCGGCGATGTCGACGATCAGCGCCCGGACGATGGAGCGACTGACCGGTACCAGCAGGTGGGTACTGAAGCCCAGCCCCGGCCGGGTTTCCAGGCGCACCTCGCCATCCAGGGCGCGAATGGCGTCGGCCACCACGTCCAGACCCACCCCGCGACCGGACAGCTCGGTCACCGTCTCCTTGAGACTGAAGCCGGGCAGCAGCAGGAACTCCAGCAATTCGGCCGGGCTCAGCTCGGCGGCCACCGGCGGCGGACTCAGGCGCCGGGCGATGACCGCGGCGCGGATGCGCTCCAGGTCCAGGCCACGGCCGTCGTCGTGCAGGCTGACCTGCAGGCGCCCGGCGACATGGCGGGCCTCCAGGCGGATCTGCCCGCACTCGGGCTTGCCCAGGGCGCGGCGTTCGGCCGGGGTTTCCAGGCCGTGGTCGACGGCGTTGCGCAAGAGGTGGTTGAGCGGGCTTTCCAGTCGCGCCAGCACCTCCCGATCGATCAGGGTGTCGGCGCCGTCCACCTGCAGCACGGCATCCTTGTCCAGGCCCCGGGCCAGGTCGCGCACCAGCCGCGGAAAACCCTGGACGGCATCGCGCAGCGGGCGCATGCGCACCCCCAGCACTTCGTCCAGCAGTCCCTGACAGACCCCGAGCAGGCGCCGTTCGTAGGCTTCCAGGGCCTGCAGCTGCTGCTGATAGCGATCGAGCAGGCCTTCCTGGCGCTGACGCATTTCGCTGCTGACCGCCTGGGCCTGGCCGAACAGGCCCTGCAATTCGCCGCGATAGCCCTGGAAGCCCTGGAGCAGGCCATGCAGGCCGAGGCCCATGACCCGGGCTTCGCTGGTGAGGGCGAGAATCTGGTTGAAGCGACCGCTGTCCACTCGCAGCGGGTCCCGGCTGCGCTCGGCGTCAGGCGCGGGTTCTTCTGGTACGGCGGGTGCAGGGGCCGGTTCCCGCGGGGCGACCGCGCCCCCCGGGGCGGGGCGCGGGTGGCCCGCGCCCCCCCGCCCGGCCCGCCGCCCC
>NZ_JASCON010000110.1:0-14242 GCF_029959585.1 Pseudomonas sp. PS02302 | reverse complement strand
TAAATCTCAGCGCGGGCGCCCGGGGGGCCGCCGGGGGGCCCCCCCCCGCCTCTCCTCCGACAAGAGTCAGCCCGATGCAGGACACCCCGGCGCTCGCGCCCACGCTCCGTACCCCGCGCAAGAACAATCCCGAGAAGACCCGCCAGGCCATCCTCGCCGCCGCCGTGGCCGAGTTTGCCGACCTGGGGCTGAGCGGGGCGCGGGTGGACGCCATCGCCGAGCGCACCCATACCTCCAAGCGGATGATCTACTACTACTTCGGCAGCAAGGAGCAGCTCTACCTGACGGTGCTGGAAAAACTCTACAGCGACGTGCGCGGCAACGAGGCCGAATTGCCACTGGACCGTCTGCCGCCGCTGGAGGCGATTCGCACCCTGGCGGAATTCCTCTTCGAACACCACCGCAGCCACGACGACTTCATCCGCGTGGTGAGCATCGAGAACATCCACCGCGGTCGCCACCTGGCGCAGTCCGAGACCATCTCCAGCCTCAACTCCTCGGCGCTGGAGGCCCTGCGCCGCATCCTGGCGCGCGGCGAAGCCAGCGGCGATATCCGCAGCGGGCTGGACGCGGTGGATGTGCACCTGCTGATGTGCTCGTTCTGTTTCTATCGTGTCTCCAACCGCCATACCTTCGGCCACATCCACGACATCGACATGGAAGAACCGGCCGTGCTGCGCCGGCACAAGACCATGATCGGCGATGCGATGGTGCGCTACCTGCAGCCGTAGGGCGTCCGCGCGACCCTCACCCCAACCCTCTCCCGGAGGGAGAGGGGGCGTTTGACCGAGGCTTCTAGTCTCCAACATGGATTCGCAGGGTGGAAATCCCGTAGGTTGGGTTGAGACGGCTTCATTGTCCAAGCCCAACGCTGCTGGATGTCCAACGTTGGGCTTCGCTGCGCTCAACCCAACCTACGAAGCTACCCCCTCTCCCTCCAGGAGAGGGTTGGGGTGAGGGCAAACCCAGGCACCCCAACCTCGTAGGTTGGGTTGAGACGGCTCCATCGTCGAAGCCCAACATTGCGGGATATCCCGCGTTGAACTTCGCTGCGCTCAACCCAAGTTACGAAGCTACCCCCTCTCCCTCCGGGAGAGGGCTGGGGAGAGGGCTGGGGTGAGGGCAAGCCCAGGCACGCTAGCTCCTTAGGTTGGGTTGATACGGCTCCATCGTCGAAGCCCAACGCTGCTGGATGTCCAACGTTGGGCTTCGCTGCGCTCAACCCAACCTACGAAGCTACCCCCTCTCCCTCCGGGAGAGGGCGGGGGTGAGGGCAAACCCAGGCACGCTAGCTCTGTAGGTTGGGTTGAGACGGCTTCATCGTCGAAGCCCAACGCTGCTGGATGTCCAACGTTGGGCTTCGCTGCGCTCAACCCAACCTACGAAGCTACCCCCTCTCCCTCCGGGAGAGGGTTGGGGTGAGGGCAAACCCAGGCACCCCGGACAAAACCTTTAGAGCACCGGCATGCCGCCCGTCACCGGCAGCATGGCGCCGGAGATATAGCTCGCCTCGTCGGACGCCAGCAGCACATAGGCCGGCGCCAGCTCCACCGGCTGGCCGGGGCGACCCAGCGGCGTGCTGCTACCGAATTGCTTGGGCTCGTCCGGTTTCATGGTGCTGACGATCAGCGGCGTCCAGATCGGGCCGGGGGCCACGCTGTTGGCGCGGATGCCCTTGTCGCCCAGCAGCTGCGCCAGACCCGCGGTGAAGTTGGCGATGGCGCCCTTGGTGGCCGAATAGGCCAGCAGGGTCGGCGGGGCGATGTCGGCATTGATCGAGGCGGTGTTGATGATGGAGCCGCCGCGCGGCATGTGCTTCAGCGCCGCCTGGGTGATGCGGAACATGGCATGGATGTTCACGTTGAAGGTATGCACCCATTCCTCGTCGGGGATCTCGTCGAGGCTGTCGCGCACCTGCTGGAAGGCGGCGTTGTTGACCAGCACGTCGATGCGGCCAAAGGCCTCGACGGTCTTCTGCACCACGTCCAGGCAGGTCTGGCGCTCGGCCAGATCGCCCGGCAGCAGCACGGCCTGGCGCCCGGCTTCGGTGACCAGGCGGGCGGTCTCCTGGGCATCCTCGTGCTCGTCCAGGTAGGCGATGGCGACATCGGCGCCCTCACGGGCGAAGGCGATGGCCACGGCACGACCGATGCCGCTGTCGGCACCGGTGATCAGGGTCTTCTTGCCCGCCAGGCGACCCGAGCCGCGGTAGCTCGCGGCGCCGCTGTCGGGTTGCGGATCCATGCGTGCTTCGGAACCGGGAAAGGTCTGGGGTTGGGGTTTCAGCGGGGGTTTGGGATGGTCGCTCACGAGCGGGCTCCGAATGCGGAAAAAGAAGGGGCGACCCCGGCCTGTGCCGGGGCGCAGGGCTGGTCAGAGAATCGGCTTGCCACCGGTGACGGCGATGCGCGCGCCCGAGGTGTAGCTGGATTCGTCCGAGGCCAGCATCACGTAGACCGGCGCCAGTTCCACCGGCTGGCCGGGGCGGCCGAGCGGGGTGTTGCCGCCGAATTCCTTGACCTGCTCCGGCGGCATGGTGGCCGGGATCAGCGGGGTCCAGACGGGGCCGGGGGCCACACTGTTGGCGCGGATGCCCTTCTCGCCGAGCAGCTGAGCCAGGCCGGCGGTGAAGTTGGCGATGGCGCCCTTGGTGGTCGCATAGGCCAGCAGCGTCGGCCGCGGCATGTCCGAATTCACCGAGGTGGTGTTGATGATGGAGCCACCCGGGCCCATGTGCTTTATCGCGGCCTGGGTGATGCGAAACATGGCGGTGATGTTCACATCGAAGGTGTAGACCCACTCGTCGTCGGGAATCTCGTCGAGGGTCTCGTGGGTCATCTGGAAGGCGGCGTTGTTGACCAGCACATCGAGACGGCCGAAGGCGGCCACGGTCTGGTCCACCACTGCCAGGCACTGCTCGCGCTTGGACAGGCAACCCGGCAGCAGCAGGGCCTCGCGGCCGGCTTCGCGCACCAGGCGGGCGGTGTCCTCGGCGTCTTCGTGCTCGTTCAGGTAGCTGATGGCGACATCGGCGCCCTCACGGGCGAAAGCGATGGCCACGGCACGGCCGATGCCGCTGTCGCCACCGGTGATCAGCGCCTTCTTGCCGGCCAGCCGGCCAGAACCCTTGTAGCTTTGCTCGCCGCAATCCGGCACCGGATTCATGCGCGATTGCAGGCCGGGAACGGCCTGCTGCTGTTCCGGCATCGGGGCTTTGGGAAAATCGGTCATGGAAGAATCCTCGTCGCGGTAACTTTTGCGGGCCTGTCAGTACCGACAGGCCACAAGCGGCGAGGGTTCGAGATCCGGGACGGGCGGTGTACCGGCGCTAGCGGGGTGCCGATTCGGCCCAGCGCGGCGGCACCGTGGGCTGCCAGGCGGCGAGGGCGTCTAGCAGGGCCGTTGGTGAAGCCTCCACCTGCAGCATGGCGCGATGCGGCGCGGCGACGAAGCCCTGGGCGACCAGGTGATCGAGGAAGCCCTCCAGCTGGGCATAGAAGCCATCGACCTCCAGGAGGCCCATGGGCTTGGCATGATAGCCGAGCTGACCCCAGGTCCAGACCTCGAAGAGTTCTTCCAGGGTGCCCAGGCCGCCGGGGAGGGCGATGAAGGCATCGGCCAGTTCCGCCATTCGCGCCTTGCGCGCATGCATGCCGTCGACCACTTCCAGACGGGTGCAGCCGGTATGGCCCAGCTCGGCGGTCTTGAGATTCTGGGGAATGATGCCGATGACTTCGCCACCGGCAGCCAGGGCGGCATCGGCGACCACACCCATCAGGCCGACCTTGCCGCCCCCATAGACCAGGGTGAGGCCGCGCTCGGCGAGGGTGCGCCCGAGGTGCGCCGCGGCTTCGGCGAAGACAGGCGAGGCACCGGGCTTGGCGCCACAGAAGACACAGACGGTTTTCAGCGACATGGGGACTCCTAGGCAGGCAAAGCGCCTAGCCTAGCCGCCCGCTCCGCCGGAGCAAAGCACCCTCATCGCGCGAGGAAGGCCGCTTCCGGCGCATTGCCGCTGGCGGCCTGGGCATAGTTGGCGAACAACTCGTGCAGCAGGGCGGTAAGGGTCATGGCGGGCGTCCTTGGCTGGCGGATGATGAAGGGATAGTACCCAGAGCTAAGGCCCCGCGACCTGGCAAAGGTTTCGATGGAGGCGATAGAGCGAAGCCGCGCCCTTGCCATGGCCGCTGGAACCCGCCACCCTCGCATCGGTCTGACTGGCGACTTTCACGCATCCGGAGGGTTCATGAAATCCACGTTTTTTGCCGCCGCACTGTTCGCCCTGGGAAGTACCGGCGCCTGGGCCGCCGACAGCTGTACCACCCAGATCGAAGCCGGCGACCAGATGACCTACAGCCGCGCCTCGATCCAGGTCCCGGCCTCGTGCAAGACCTTTACCGTCGAGCTGATCCACAACGGCAGCCTGCCGAAGAACGTCATGGGCCATAACTGGGTGCTGACCCGTTCCACCGATGCCTCGGCCGTCGACGCCGCCGGCATGAACGCGGGCGAAGACAAGGGCTACCTGCCCGAGGGCGACGAACGCATCATCGCCCACACCCGCATGCTGGGCGGCGGCGAGAAGGACTCCGTGACCTTCGATACCGGGGCCCTGGAAGCGGGCAAGGAATACAGCTTCTTCTGTTCCTTCCCAGGACACTTCGGCTCCATGCGCGGGGTGCTGCAGCGGGGGTAAGAGGGGCGGGCTGACTGTCGCAGTCCGACTTCTTGGGCAGGAGACGCCTGTAGGTTGGGTTGAGCGCTAGCGAAGCCCAACGGCTTTGAAGTTGGTTGCCCTAGCTGTTTACCGGCATTGCTGCTGCCCCTATTTCGCCTGGCCGGCGACTCACTTTTCTTTGCTTGCGGATCGCCGCCCGGTGCAAAGAAAAGTAAGCAAAAGAAAGCACACCCCACGTTTCGGCCCTTCGCTGCGCTCCGGGTCCCCTCGCTCCGGCGCCGCTCCAGGGGCACGGCACGAAGGGGCCTCCTGCCCCTCCTGCCTTGCTCGGCGTCCTGCCTTGCTCGGCGTCCTGTCTCGCATCCCCATGCGCGACACCTGCACTCGGCCTCACTTACGGGGACGGGGCGCCAGCCTGAGGTTGCGGTGTTTACAGGAGGAGCCAGAGTGATTAGTTGCGTGGAAAACCGCGCAGCGTTTTCCGCTGGTGCGTAACGCGACCCCTGTGGATAAGGCTGCGCCGTTATCCACGCTACGGGGTACGAGCGGTTCATGGCTCTTCAACCAACACTTCCAGGCTGGCGAATCGCCCTGTTCAGAAGGGCGAACGCCAGTGTCGTGGAGTGGGTCGAGCCGCATGGATGCGGCGAGAGGCCTAACGGGCCATGGACGGCCCGTGTAGGCCGACCCCGGAACGGCGCTGGCGTGAGCGGACCCGGAGCGAAGCGTAGGGCCGGATGATCAGGGCAAGCGATTTTGCTTACTTTTGCCGCGACTGGCAAAAGTGAGTCGCTCGGGAGAGCGAAACAAGAGGTGCCAGCAAAACTCGATAATCAGCTAGGGCACCAATTATTGAAGGTTGATCCTGGCAGTGTTGGGCTTCGCTGGCGCTCAACCCAACCTACGAATCAGGTCACGCCTCGCCATTTACCGGCAGGGCAGGTTCAGCCCTTCGCCAATTCCTTCTCGATGGCCGCCACCAACCGCGGATCATCCGCGGTCACATCCGGCGCGAAACGCCCCACCACCTCGCCATCCCGCCCGATCAGGAATTTCTCGAAATTCCACAGCACCTCGGGCTTGGGGTTGGGCGTGCCACCACGACTCAGCATGCGCTCGCGGAAGGGGCCGTCGCCGGTCGTCTCGGGTTGCGCCTGGGTCAGTTCGGCATAGAGCGGATGCTTGTCTTCACCTACGACGCTGAGCTTGGCGAACAGCGGGAATTGCACGCCATAGGTGAGGGTGCAGAATTCCTTGATCTCGGCATCGCTGCCGGGTTCCTGCTGCTTAAAGTCGTTGGCAGGAAAGCCGAGCACTTCCAGGCCGCGCTCGCGCTGGGCTTCGTAAAGGCGTTCCAGGCCTTCGTACTGGCTGGTCAGGCCGCACTTGGAGGCGACGTTCACCACCAGCAGCACCTTGCCCAGGTAGCGCTCCAGGGTCAGGGTTTCGCCGTCGATGGATTGCAGCGGGAGTTTCATCAGGGTCGCGGTCATGGTCGGCTTCCTCGGAAAGAAGCGATCAGCCTAGCGCAAAAACGCCGCCTCGATGGGCGGCGTCGATCGGACGGATGGGGCTCAGCGCTTGAGCTTGACCACGTCGCCGGAAACGGTGGTGGTGAAACCACTCAGGACGTAGGCCCAGAACCAGTTTTCCTGCACCTGGGCATTGATCAGCGCATCGCCACCGCGGGACTTGATGGCGGCCTGCTGAGCGCGTACGAAGCGGTCGTTCTGCTGGACCGGAATGAAGCCCAGGATCATGAGACCGGTAGCCTTGCCCTCGCCATGACCGACGACGGTGTACTGCGACGGATCCAGGTTCTGCGTCTTCATCGCGGTGCCGGTGCAGCCAGCGACGGCGGCGGCGAGGGCGAAGGAAGCGGCGAGCTTGGCGAAACGTTGCATGGAGTATTCCTTTTCTGATGTGGCAGGGCCGGGCGTCATTTCCCGGTTGGCTGAACTCTAGCAGCGCAACGCCCAGGACGAGCGCCGTTCACCCCGGCGATAGGACCGCTCCTCCCGTTATCAGGTGATAGCACCTCGATCTAAGCCGAGGCGGCCCGAGCTGCTACCATCGCCGCCTTTTCGTCCGGCGGTCGTGTCGGGCGCCGTTCTGGAGACCTCGTGTGAATCTGCCTCTCGTCCTCAACCTCGTCGCCTTCGCCGTGCTGCTCGGCCTGCTGGCACGTACCCGCAACACCGGCTGGAGCCTGGCCGTGCGCGTCTTCATCGGTCTCGCCCTAGGCGTAGCCTTCGGCCTGGTGCTGCAATTCGTCTACGGGCATGACGCCCCGGTGCTCAAGACCTCCATCGGCTGGTTCAACCTGGTCGGCAACGGCTATGTGCAGCTGCTGCAGATGAGCATCATGCCGCTGGTGTTCGCCTCCATCCTGGCCGCCGTGGCGCGGCTGCGCGAAGCCTCGTCCATGGGCCGCATCAGCCTGCTGACCCTGGGCACGCTGCTGTTCACCACCGCCATCGCCGCCTTGGTCGGGGTGCTGGTCACCTGGCTGTTCGGCCTGAGCGCCGAGGGCCTGGTGCAAGGCGCCCAGGAGACCGCGCGCCTGACCGCCCTGCAGAACAGCTATGTCGGCAAGGTGGCGGATCTGTCAGTGCCGCAGTTGCTGCTGTCCTTCATTCCGAAGAATCCCTTCGCCGATCTCACGGGCGCCAATCCCACCTCCATCATCAGTGTGGTGATCTTCGCCGCCTTCCTCGGCGTCGCCGCCCTGCGCCTGCAGCGCGACGATCCGGTGCGTGGCGAGAAGGTACTGGCCGGCATCGACGTGCTCCAGGCCTGGGTGATGAAGCTGGTGCGCCTGCTGCTGCAACTCACCCCCTACGGCGTGCTGGCGCTGATGACCAAGATGGTCGCTACCGCCAGTCCCCAGGACGTGCTCAAGCTGGGCACCTTCCTGATCGCCTCCTACCTGGGCCTGGGCATCCTCTTTGGCGTGCATGCGCTGCTGCTGACCCTGAGCGGCCTGTCGCCCGCGCGCTTCTTTCCCAAGGTCTGGCCGGTGCTGAGCTTCGCCTTCACCAGCCGTTCCAGCGCGGCGACCATCCCGCTGAGCATCGAGGCCCAGACCGAGCGCCTCGGCGTACCGCCGGCCATCGCCAGCTTCGCCGCTTCCTTCGGCGCCACCATCGGCCAGAACGGCTGCGCCGGTCTCTATCCGGCCATGCTGGCGGTAATGGTCGCCCCGACCCTGGGTATCAACCCCTTCGATCCGCTGTGGATCGCCACCCTGGTGGGCATCGTCACCCTGAGTTCGGCGGGCGTGGCCGGCGTGGGCGGCGGTGCTACCTTCGCCGCCCTGATCGTGCTGCCGGCCCTGGGCCTGCCGGTCACCCTGGTGGCGCTGCTGGTGTCCATCGAGCCGCTGATCGACATGGGCCGTACCGCCCTCAACGTCAACGGCTCCATGACCGCCGGCACCCTGACCGCACGCTGGATGGGCCAGCTGGACAAGGCCACCTACGACCGCAACGACCGCGCCGAAGCCCCGGCGGCGCCGATCAGTCGCGGCTGAGTCCGTAGGTTGGGTTGAGCGCAGCGAAGCGCAACGGCGCCCGATGCCTGCTGTGGTGTGTTGGGCTTCGGCGGGGGAGCCGACGCAACCCAACCTACGGGTGCCTAAGGTTGACTGGGTACAACGTGGATGGTTGAACCGCGTAGGTTGGCGCTGCGCGCAGCGAAGCCCAACAGGCACGATCTATCCAAAGGCACTGGAAAAGGCTCTAGACTGCGACTTTCCATTCACCAGGGACGGTGATCTTGGACTATCGACACAGCCGTGCCGCAGGCGGCATCTTCTTTTTCACGCTCAATCTCAACGACCGCTCGGCCACTCTGCTCGTCGACCATATCGGATCGCTCAGGCAGGCCGTGCGCGAGGTGAAGGTCCGGCATCCCTTCGATATCCTCGCCATGGTGGTCCTCCCCGATCACCTGCACGCGCTCTGGCGCCTGCCAGATGACGACGGTGACTATCCGCTGCGTTGGAGCCTGATCAAGGCAGGCTTCTCGCGTCAGTTACCGCCGTTGGAGACGGTGAATCTATCGCGCCGGCTGAAACGCGAACGCGGCGTCTGGCAAAGACGCTATTGGGAGCACCGGATTCGGGACGAGCAGGATCTGCAGCGACATTTCGACTACATCCATTTCAACCCGGTGAAGCACGGCCATGCGCCTAGGGCGGTGGAGTGGCCCCATTCGTCCATTCATCGCTATGTGCGAGCGGGCGTCCTGCCGGCGGATTGGGCAGGCCAGCGCGACGAGGACTGGGCGGTGGGCGAGCGGTGAGAGTTGGTCGTGTTGGGCTTCGCTACACTCAGCGCCAACCTACGGGTGCCCAAGCGACGTTGGACACCCGTAGGTTGGGTTGAGCGCAGCGAAGCCCAACAGGCCGTGCCTTTGGAACAGGCCTCGTTAGAACAGGAAATACCGCTGCGCCATCGGCAGCACCTCGGCCGGTTCGCACCAGAGCAGCTGGCCGTCGGCCTTGACCTGGTAGTTCTGCGGATCGACCTCGATGGTCGGCAGGTAGCCGTTGTGGATGAGGTCGCTCTTCTGCGCGGTGCGGCAACCCTTGACCACGCCGATGCGCTTCTTCAGCCCCAGTTGCTCGGGCACCCCGGCGTCGAAGGCGGCCTGGCTGATGAAGGTGAGGCTGGTGTCGTGGAGCATGCCGGCGTAGCTGCCGAACATCGGGCGGTAGTGCACCGGTTGCGGGGTGGGGATGGAGGCGTTGGCGTCGCCCATCAGACTGGCCGCGATGGCACCGCCCTTGAGGATCAGCGTTGGCTTGACCCCAAAGAAGGCCGGGCGCCAGAGCACCAGGTCGGCGAACTTGCCCACCTCGATGGAGCCCACCTCGTGGCTGATGCCATGGGTGATCGCCGGGTTGATGGTGTACTTGGCGATGTAGCGCTTGACCCGGAAATTGTCGTTGCCAGCGGTGTCCTCGGGCAGCGGGCCGCGCTGCTTCTTCATCTTGTCGGCGGTCTGCCAGGTACGGGTGATGACCTCGCCGACGCGGCCCATGGCCTGACTGTCGGAACTGATCATGGCGAAGGCGCCGAGGTCGTGGAGGATGTCCTCGGCGGCGATGGTCTCGCGGCGGATGCGACTCTCGGCGAAGGCCACGTCCTCGGCGATGCTCGGGTCCAGGTGGTGGCAGACCATGAGCATGTCCAGGTGCTCGTCGATGGTGTTCTTGGTGAAGGGCCGCGTCGGGTTGGTGGAGCTGGGCAGCACATTGGGGAAGCCGCAGGCCTTGATGATGTCCGGCGCGTGGCCGCCCCCGGCCCCCTCGGTGTGGTAGGTGTGGATGGTGCGACCCTTGAAGGCGCCCAGGGTGGTCTCGACGAAACCGGATTCGTTGAGGGTGTCGGTGTGGATGGCCACCTGGATGTCGAAGCGATCGGCCACTGCCAGGCAGTTGTCGATGGCGGCCGGGGTAGTGCCCCAGTCCTCGTGCAGTTTCAAGCCGATGGCGCCGGCGCGAACCTGCTCTTCCAGCGGCCCGGGCAGGCTGGCATTGCCCTTGCCGGTGAAGCCGATGTTCATCGGGAAGGCGTCGGCCGCCTTGAGCATCTGCGCCATGTGCCAGGGACCGGGGGTCACGGTGGTGGCATAGGTGCCGGTGGCCGGGCCGGTGCCGCCACCGATCATGGTGGTGGTGCCGCTCATGAGCGCCTCTTCGATCTGCTGCGGGCAGATGAAGTGGATGTGCGAGTCGATGCCACCGGCGGTGAGGATCATGCCCTCGCCGGCGATGACCTCGGTGGCGGCGCCGATGGGCACGCTGACGCCGGGCTGGATATCCGGGTTGCCGGCCTTGCCGATGGCATGGATGCGGCCCTGCTTGAGGCCGACATCGGCCTTGACGATGCCCCAGTGGTCGACGATCAGGGCATTGGTGATGACGGTATCCACCACCTCTGCCGCCAGCAGCTGGCTCTGGCCCATGCCGTCGCGGATGACCTTGCCGCCTCCGAATTTCACTTCTTCGCCGTAGACGGTGTGGTCTTCTTCGACCTCGATCCAGAGCTCGGTATCGGCCAGGCGCACCCGGTCGCCGGTGGTGGGGCCGAACATGTCGGCATAGGCTTGGCGGGAGATTTTCATAGGTGTGAATCCCGAATAAAGGTGGTCCGGTTTGCCCTCACCCCGACCCTCTCCCAGAGGGAGAGGGGGAAGAGCGGGTGGCATCCTGTTGCCTCGTGCAGGGAGTATTCCTGCACCGCAGCGTGTCCTGTTTTGCCCTCACCCCGCCCCTCTCCCTGGGGGAGAGGGGGAAGAGCGGGTGGCATCCTGTTGCCGCGAGCAGGGAGTATTCCTGCACGGCAGGGTGTTCTGGTTTGCCCTCACCCCGACCCTCTCCCAGGGGGAGAGGGGGAAAGGCGGGTGGCATCCTGTTGCCTCGTGCAGGGAGTATTCCTGCACGGCAGGGTGTTCTGGTTTGCCCTCACCCCGACCCTTTCCCGGAGGGAGAGGGGGAAGAGCGGGTGGCATCCTGTTGCCTCGTGCAGGGAGTATTCCTGCACCGCAGGGTGTTCTGGTTTGCCCTCACCCCGACCCTCTCCCAGGGGGAGAGGGGGAAGGGCGGGTGTTCCGGTTTGGCCTCTCGCTCCGCTCCAGTCTCGTGGAGCAGGAGGAAAGCGCGAAAGGCACGGTGTCTGCTTTTAGCCCCCTCTCCCTAAGGGAGAGGGTTGGGGTGAGGGGGCTTGTCCCTACAACTTCCCCATCACCCGCCCGGCGAAGCCGTAGACGGTGCGCAGGCCGGCCAGCTCGACCAGTTCCACCTCGCGACTCTGGCCAGGTTCGAAGCGCACGGCGGTGCCGGCGGCGATGTTCAGGCGCATGCCGCGGGCCAGGGCGCGATCGAACAGCAGGGCGTCGTTGGTCTCGTGGAAGTGGTAGTGGGAGCCCACCTGGATCGGCCGATCGCCGCTGTTGGCGACGGTCAGGCTCAGGGTGCGGCGGCCGGCGTTGAGTTCGATGTCGCCGTCCTGGATCTGGTATTCGCCGGGAATCATGGGCGCTGCTCCAGCATCAGTTGCATGAAGGTGAGGTCCAGCCAGCGACCGAACTTGGTGCCGACCTGGGGCATCTGCCCGGTGGTGATGAAGCCCAGGCGCTCGTGCAGGCGGATGGAGGCCTGGTTGCCGCTCTCGATGGCGGCCACCATCACGTGCTTGTCGCAGGCGCGGGCGCGTTCGATGAGCACCGTCATCAGGCGCGGGCCGATGCCCTGGCCGCGCTGGTCGGGATGGATATAGACCGAGTGCTCGACGGTGTGGCGAAAGCCCTCGAAGGGCCGCCAGTCGCCAAAGGAGGCATAGCCCACCACCACGCCGTCGGCATTCTCGGCGACCAGGATGGGGTAGCCCTGGGTGGCGCGCAGGTCGAACCAGGCCTGGCGATTGGCCAGGTCCACCGGGGTCTCGTTCCAGATCGCCGTGGTGTTGCTGACGGCGTCGTTGTAGATGTGCAGCACGGCCGGCAGGTCGGCAGGGATGGCGTCGCGGACGATCAGACTCATGGCGATCTCCCTAGGCGATCGGCTGGTGGACGGTGACCAGCTTGGTCCCGTCGGGGAAGGTGGCTTCCACCTGGATCTCCGGGATCATCTCCGGAACGCCTTCCATCACCTGGTCGCGGGTCAGCAGGGTGGTGCCATAGTGCATCAGCTCGGCGACGGTGCGACCGTCACGGGCGCCTTCGAGCAGAGCGGCGGAGATCAGCGCCATGGCTTCCGGGTAGTTGAGCTTCACCCCACGCGCCAGGCGGCGTTCGGCCACCAGGCCGGCGGTGAAGATGAGCAGCTTGTCTTTTTCGCGGGGCGTCAGGTCCATGGGTGTTCCGGTTGGCAGGTTCGGTCAAGGAAGGTCGATCATCGCGGCCGTGGGCCGCGCCTACAAGAGTGGCGCGGCCTCAGGTGCTCCAGATCCGCGGTGGCACGGCGGCGCGGCCGAGCAGGGCCGGGCGCAGCAGGCGCCAGACCTCGATCAGCCAGGCGCGGGCTTGCAGCGATTCGGCGGCCAGGCAGCGGGCGACCACCAGGCCGGGCAGCTGGGTCAGGTCGCCGCGGACCGCCAGGCCGAGTTCGCGGCAACGCGCCAGGGTATCGGCGTCCAGGGTGCCGGTGATCAGCAGGGTGGCGAACACCGGCTGACCGGCGAGGCCGATGGGCGAGTCCAGCAACCGATCCGCACCGACCAGGCGCTGGCGCTCGTGCCACAGCGGAGTGCCATCGCGACGAATGTCCAGATGCGCCTGGAACAGGCCCTCAGTGAAGCGCTCGGCACTGGCCGGGCGGCCCAGGGCGACGATGTCCCAGTAGCAGAGGCGAGCGTCGCCCTCCAGCTCGATGCGGGTGGCGAGACGGGCCTGGGCGCCGGAGAAGACGATGGTCTCCTGGGGCAGCCATTCCAGGGTGGCGCCGGCGGCGACGCGCAGGTCGATCTGCTGGTGGGCGGCGCTATCGGCGCGATACCACTTGGCCGCGCCAGGGCTGGTGAGCTGGGCCCAGGCGGTCGCGCCGACGCTGACGTCGATGTCCAGCCGATCGCCCCCGGCGATGCCACCCGGGGGATGGACGATGATGTGCTGGCAGACTTCGGGGCCTTCGGCGTGCAGGTGCTTCTGCACCCGTAACGGACCGAGGTGGCGGCGGGTGGTCGGCCGGGTCCAGTCGCCCTGGCGGGCATAGGCCAGCTCCAGGCGCGCCAGCCAGGCAGGAGTGAAGAGGGCAGGGGACAGGGCAGAGGTCATCGGGTGGTCGTTGTTCTGGTTGGGCTGTTTGGAGAGGGCCTTGCAAGAATCTGACCGGGTGGGTGGTATTCGTGAAGCGGGGGCGCTATGGAGGGCGTCGGGATAGGTGCCCGGGCTATTTGCTGAGTTTTGTATGTGGTTCCTGTTTCGCCTGGCCGGCGACTTACTTTTCTTTGCTTGCGGATCGCCGCCCGGTGCAAAGAAAAGTAAGCAAAAGAAAGCACACCCCACGTTTCGGCCCTCCGCTGCGCTCCGGGTGATTCGCTCCGCTCACCCTTCGGGCCAGCCTGCGGCTGTTACTCCGCTTCGCTACGTCTCCCTCGCTCCGGCGCCGCTCCGGGGGCACGGCACGAAGGGGCTTCCTGCCCCTCGCGCCTTGTTCGGCGTCCTGCCTCGCATCCCCCTCCGCAACACCTACACTCGGCCTCACTGACGGGGACGGGGCGCAAGCCTGATGTCCGGATGTTCACAGGTTTGTAGCGTGGAAAACCGCGCAGCGTTTTCCACTGGAAGGTACCGACACTATCAGTGGACAAGGCGACGCCGTTGTCCACGCTACGGGCTACGGGCTACGGGCTACGGGCTACGGGCTACGGGCTACGGGCTACGGGTTTTTATGGCTCTTCAACCAACACGTTCAGGCTGGCGAATCGCCCCGTTCAGGAGGGCGAGCGCCAGTGTCGTGGAGTGGGTCGAGCCGCATGGATGCGGCGAGAGGTCCAGTGGGCCATGGACGGCCCATCTGGACCGACCCCGGAACGGCGCTGGCGTGAGCGGACCCGG
>NZ_JASCON010000010.1:0-87377 GCF_029959585.1 Pseudomonas sp. PS02302 | reverse complement strand
GCTCAACCCAAACTGCGAGGCTCAGGTAGGTTGGGTTGAGCGCAGCGAAGCCCAACACCGGCCCCACGACCTCCTTTGGGGCTTCACCCCGGACGCCCTGCCTGCAAAGGCCCCCGCTTGGGCGGTAGAAATAGCCCAGACCGGCCTGCCGGTGGTGGTACGGCGGGCTGCACCCGAGTCAGACCGCATCCCGGTCGGCCTGCGCGGCACCACCCGCGCCGAGCGGCTGGCGGCCTGGCTGGCGCCTGCTGTCGTGCTGCAGCGGCGGTCTCCCGAGGCGCTGCGGATCACGAACGGCTGCCGCGATCTGCCCGCCTTCGACACCCTTGCCTGCGTACAAACTCGGCTGGATGACCTGGGCCTGCCCTGGGGCCCCACCGGCGCCGCGGGCTACGAACTGGCCTCCGGCTGGCCGGCGCTGCATGCGGGGAGCGATCTGGATCTGCTGATCCGCTGCACCGCCCCGCTGCCGCGCGACCAGGCGCGGGCCCTGCTGGCGTCCCTGCAAACACAGGCGCTCTGTCGCCTGGACATCCTGCTGGAGACCCCCCTCGGCGGCGTGGCCCTGGCGGATTGGGCGGCGAACGCGCCCAGGGTGCTGCTCAAGACCGCTGCCGGTCCCCAGCTGGTAGGCGATCCCTGGCCAGAGGCACGCGCCGCATGAGTACCCTCTTCCAGTTTCCCGGCCAGGGCGCCCAGCGTTCCGGCATGCTGCATGCCCTGCCCGCGGACGCCGAGGTCCGGCGCACCCTGGCGGAAGCCGCCGCGGTGCTGGACCTCGATCCCTTGAGCCTAGACTCCGCCCAGGCCCTGGAACATACCCGCGCCGTGCAGCTGTGCCTGCTGATCGCCGGCGTCGCCACGGCGCGCCTGCTGCTGAGCCGCGGACCGGCGCCACAGCTGGTGGCGGGTCTGTCCATCGGAGCCTATGCCGCGGCGGTGGTGGCCGAGGCCCTGGACTTCGCCGATGCGCTACGCCTGGTGGCCCGTCGCGGCGAATTGATGCAGGCGGCCTACCCGTCCGGCTACGGCATGCTGGCGATCCTGGGGCTGGGGCGTGGCGCGGTGGAGAGCCTGGTCGCTGACCACCACCGTCCTGACGCACCGCTGTACCTGGCCAATGCCAATGCCGAGCAGCAATACGTGGTCGCGGGCAGCGACGCTGGTCTCGCCGTGCTGGCCGAAGCCGCGCGTGCCCAGGGCGCCGCAGCGGCCAAGCGCCTGACCATGAGCGTGCCGTCCCACTGCCCGCTCCTCGCCGAAGCCGCCCAGACTCTGAATAAGGCCTTTGCCGAGGTCGAGCTACGCGCGCCCCGGCTGGCCTATCTGAGCGGTACCTCGGCAAGACGGCTGGTGCGTGCCGAGCAGTTGCGCGACGACCTGGCCTTCAACATGGCGCGGACCATCGAATGGCACGCCACCCTGGAAGCCGCCCGCGAGCGCGGCGTGCGCCTGGCCATCGAGCTGGCGCCGGGCAGCGTGCTCAGCCAACTGGCCAGGCGCGTACTGCCCGCCAGCGGCGTACTGGCCTGGCAGGATACCCACCCCGAAACCCTGGACGCGCTGCGGCGCGAGGAGGCAGCGCGACCGGACTGAACATTCCCCATACGGCGGCTGCCCTCACCCCAGCCCTCTCCCCGCGGGAGAGGGGGTAAAAGCGCGAGCAGCGGCCAGGCTTCACCCCACCCCCAAGCACAACCGAGGACAACAACAATGATCATCTACGGTGTCGCTTTACTTTCCCTCTGCACCCTGGCCGGCATCTTCGCCGGCGAAGTCCTGGGCCGGCTCATCGGCGTGCCCGCCAACGTCGGCGGTGTCGGCATCGCCATGTTGCTGCTGATCTTCTTCAGCAGCTGGATCAGCAATCGCGGCACCGGCCTCACGCCCAAGACCGAACAGGGCGTGGAGTTCTGGAGTGCCATCTACATCCCCATCGTGGTCGCCATGGCGGCGCAGCAGAACGTGGTGGGAGCCCTGCACAGCGGCCCCATGGCCATCCTCGCCGGCCTGACGGCAGTGGGTATCGCCTTCGCCCTGGTGCCGGTGCTCGATCGCCTGGGTCGCAAGAAGCCTGCCACAGCCACCCCCGCTTCCCTTAGCCAGACCGCCCGGTGACCGCCATGCTGATCGAAGCCCTGAGCAAGACCACCCAGTCCTACGGTTTGATCGCCTCCTTCGCCGTGATCGGCGTCATCATGTGGGTTTCCTACTGGCTCTCCGACAAACTCACCCGCGGTCGCCTGCACGGCTCGGCCATCGCCATCTTTCTCGGCCTGCTGCTCGCCTATGTCGGCGGGGTCGTCAGCGGTGGCCAGAAGGGCCTGGTCGACCTGCCACTGCTGGGCGGCCTGGGCCTGCTCGGCGGCGCCATGCTGCGCGACTTCGCCATCGCCGCGACGGCCTTTGGCGTCAACATGCGCGAGCTGCGCGAAGCGGGCATCGCCGGGGTCATCGCCCTGCTGATGGGGGTGTTCTCTTCCTTCATCGCTGGCGTCGCCATCGCCCTGGCCTTTGGCTACACCGACGCCGTGAGCCTCACCACCATCGGCGCGGGCGCCGTGACCTATATCGTCGGTCCGGTCACCGGGGCGGCCATCGGCGCCAGCTCCGACGTCATGGCGCTGTCCATCGCCGCCGGCCTGGTGAAGTCCATCGTGGTGATGATCGCCACGCCCTTCCTGGCGCCCTACATCGGCCTGAACAATCCGCGCACGGCGGTAATCTTCGGCGGCCTGAGGGCCACCCCCCGCGGGGGGGCCGGAGGCCGCGCCGCCACCGATCCGCGCCTGGTGCCCTATGGCTGCCTGACGGCGGCCTTCTACACGGCCCTGGGGTGCCTGCTCGGCCCTTCGCTGCTGTTCCTGGCGACCCGCGCCGTCGTCGGCGGTTGAGACGCGGAGTCAGCCGCGCGCGTACATCCGGCATTCGGCGACGAAGGCCAGCAGATTGGGATCGCGCTCGCGGCTGCGCAGGAACACCGCGCCGATGCGCTGCTGCAGCCGGTAGCGCGGCGCCAGGGGCAGCAGCTTGAGGCGACTCTGGTAGACCGCCTCGACCCGCCCGGGCAACAGCGCGTAGCCCACCCCGGAGCTGACCATGCTCATCAGCGAGAAGATGTCGTTGACCTGCATGATCACCTCCGGCTCGAACCCGGCCTGGGCGAACACCTGGCGGCCGTCGCGAAAGGTGGCGAAGCCCTGGGTCAGGGTCACGAAGGGCACCCCCGCGAGGTCGCGCAGGTCCACCTCGGCCTGGTCGGCGAAGGGCGAGTCGCTGGGCGCGGCGAGAAAGATGTCGTCACTGAACAGCTCGACGCTCTCGCAGTCGGCATCCACCACGGCGTCGTCCAGGGCCACCAGCATGGCGTCCAGCTTGAAGTCGTGCAGCTGCACGGCGAGGTCGGCGTTGGAGCCCAGCACCAGGTCGATGTTGAGTTCGCTGCGCCTGAGCTTGAGGCCCATGATCAGCTGGGGCACGGTCTTGACCGTCAGCGAATAGAGCGCGCCCAGGCGGAAGCGATCGGCCGAAAAGCCGGCCGCCTGCCGCGTGAGGCGTACCGTCTCGGCCAGGTCCTGCAGCAGCCGCTCGGCCCGTGCCTCCAGCACGAAGGCGCCATCCAGCGGCGTCAGGGTGCGCCCCTCGTGCTTGAACAGCGGACAGCGCAGGGCGTTCTCCAGCGAATGGATGGCGCGGTGCACACTGACATGGCTGGTACCCAGCTCGGCGGCGGCCCGCGCCAGGTTCCGGCTGCGCATGAAGGCCAGAAAGATCTCCAGCTTGCGCAGGGTGAGTTCATCGGTATCGGACATGGCGGCCAGCGGGCGATGGAAGACAGCTGCCCACCTTGCCCGGATGGGCGGGCGGCGTCGAGTCCCGGCCCGGACTGGTGGTGAACGCTGGCACGCCGTAACCTGCCCTGGCCCCGAAACAGGCCTGGGATCTATGCAACTGGAATGGCTGGAAGACTTCATCGAATTGGCCCGCACCCGTAGTTTCTCGCGGGCGGCGGAAAACCGTTTCGTCACCCACCCGGCGTTCGGTCGACGTATCCGAGCCCTGGAAGACTGGTGCGGAGCTCCGCTGATCCGTCGTCAGCAGCCCATCAGCCTGACGCCCGAGGGCCTGCTGCTACTGGAAACGGCGCGCGAGGTGGTCGACCGGCTGAGCGAATGCCGCTCGCTGTTCCAGGGCACCGCCCTGCAGCGCGAACAGCCGATCCGCATTGCCACGGGCCGTACGCTGGCCAGCGACTTCTTTCCAGAGTGGTACGACAGCCTCAGTGCGCGCTTCGGAGAGTTTCCCGTCTCGCTCATTACCAGCGGCGCCCAGGAGGCCATCAGCCGACTGGCCGCGGGCGATGCCGATCTGATGCTGATCTTCAGCAGTCCGCTGACCGAACGACTGCTCGATCCGGTACGCTTCGACACCCTGGTCATCAGCCAGGACGAGCTGCTGCCGGTCAGTGCGCCGGATGCCAGCGGGCAACCCCGCCACCGTCTGGACGATGGCGCTCCCGTCGTACCCTGGCTGGCCTTCGCACCGTCGCTGGCGCTACGTGGCGTCCTGGCCCGGCATCTCGCCCGCCTGCCGGGCAAGCTGGCCATGCGCATGATCTACCAGGCCGACTCCTACCCCGCCATCCACCAGATGGCGCGGCGCGGCCACGGCCTGGCCTGGCTGCCCCGCATGGTGGTACGCGAGTCCCTGGCCCAGGGCAGTCTGGTGCTGGCGGGATCGACCAGTCTGGTCGCCACCTTCGACATCTGCCTGCACCGGCTGCGCGGTCGCCACGATGAACGCCTCGAACGCATCTGGCAGACCCTGGCGGAAACCGCCCCATAACGGTGCACGGCGAAATAATCGGCTCCAGGCACTCCGCCAGCACGCAGGCTCTTGAGCCCCTGTGCCCGCTTGGCCCTCAGTTGTGCCGAAACGGCAATTGAGCCACTCCCCAACCATGACCCAAGGTTGAACCTCACTCGTGAAGGCGCCGCCACCCTCGGCCGCGCTCCGCCAAGGGGAACCAGGCCATGTCGCACTCCATATCGACCCTTGCCAGCACCGAGGCTGGCGCACCAGTCCGGCGTGGCTCCTGGAAGGAAATCTGCGCCGCCGGCATCGGCAACGCCCTGGAATTCTACGACCTGCTGATCTACGGCTACTTCGCCGTCATCATCAGCCGGCAGTTCTTTCCGGCGGAAAATGAAACCACCTCCCTGCTGCTGAGCGTGGCCACCTTCGCCATCTCCTTCATCATGCGGCCGCTGGGCGCCGTGGTACTGGGCTCCTACACCGACCGCCGCGGTCGCAAGGCCTCGCTAACGCTGTCCATCGCCCTGATGATGATCGGCACCCTGCTGATGACCTGCGTGCCCACCTACGGCCAGATCGGCCTGCTGGCGCCGCTGATCGTGATCATCGCGCGGATGCTGCAGGGCTTTTCCAGCGGCGGCGAGTTCGGCGCCTGCACCGCCTTCATGGCCGAGAACGCCACCGAGGGTCGGCGCGGCTTCTTCGCCAGTTGGCAGCTGTCCACTCAGGGGCTGGCCACGGTCTTCGCCGCTGGCGTAGCGGCGGTCCTGAGCTATGTGCTCAGCCCGGCGCAGTTGGACGACTGGGGCTGGCGCCTGGCCTTCGGCATCGGTCTGCTGATTGGTCCGATCGGCCTCTATATCCGCCGGCAGATGGATGAAACGCCTGAATTCAAGGCGCTGGCCCGCCGCGAAGGCCCGGAGCCGACCCCAGTGCGGGATCTGCTGCAGGCCGACTGGCGCGTGCTGCTGCTGTGCATCGGCGTGGTGTCCGGCGCCACCGCCTTCAACTACGTGCACAAGCTGTACATGCCCACCTACGCCATGAAGCAGCTGCACATCGCCGCTACCTCCTCCTTTCTGGGCGCCTTCATCACTGGCCTTGCCATCATGCTGATGTCCCCGGTGTTCGGCATCCTGTCCGATCGCTTCGGCCGCCTGCGGGTGCTGGGCATCGCCATGACCCTGGTCGGCCTGTCGTCCTATCCGCTGTTCCTGCTGCTCAACGCCCTGCCCTCCATCACCACCCTGCTGCTGGTCCAGGCGCTGGTGGGCGTCTTGATCGCCGCATCCCTCGGGCCGATCCCGGCCATGCTGGCCGATGCCTTTCCCACCCGCACCCGCGGCTCGGGCCTGTCGCTGAGCTACAACTTCTCGGTCACGGCCTTTGGCGGCTTCGCCCCGTTAGTGGTGACCTGGATGATCAACAGCAGCGGCGACAACCTGGCCCCCAGCTATTACGTGATGGCCACCGCCGCCCTGAGCCTGGTATCGATCCTGGCGCTGACCCGCGCCCGGCGCCACGTCCCCTCCTGATCCATCGCCGGGGCCCGGCCCCGACCTGTCCACCCTAGGAGCCTGCCATGACCACTCTCGCCCAGATCCGTGCCGGTCTGCCCCGCTACCCCATCGAAGTCGCGTTTCCGGACGTCGACCGCTGGAAGACCGGCAACACCGGCATCGACTATGTCCACACCTTCGACAGCGGCGTCGAAGGTCCTCACGTGGCCATCATGGCCCTGACCCACGGCAACGAGGTCAGCGGCGCCATCGCCGTCGACGAAATGCTGCGCCGAGGTATCCGTCCGCAACGCGGCAAGCTGACCCTGGCCTTTGGCAACGTGGCCGCCTATCACGCCTTTGACCCGGACGACATCGACGCCACCCGCTACCTGGAAGAGGACATGAATCGCGTCTGGCTGCCACAGCGCCTCCAGGGTCCGGCCACCACGACCGACCTGGCGCGCGCCCAGCAACTGCGCCCGCTTATCGATGAGGTCGACTGGCTGCTGGATATCCATTCCATGCACGAGCATTCCGCCCCCCTGATGATGACCGGTCCTCTGGAAAAAGGGCTGCGGCTGGCCGCCCAGCTGGGTACACCGGAATTCGTCATCGCCGACGCGGGGCATCAGAACGGTCGGCGCCTGCGTGACTTCGGCGGCTTCGGCCAGCCCGACAGCCCCAAGAACGCCCTGCTGATCGAAACCGGCCAGCACGTGCTGGCCGTGAGCCGGCAGATCGCCCTCGACTGCGTCGCCCGCTTCCTGTTGCTGGCCGAGGTGGTGGACGAGGCGGCGGTGGCCGACCTGCTGCAGGTAGCCAAGCCAACGCGCCAGCGTTTTCTGCGGGTGACCGATGCCATCATCGCCGACACCCTGGACTTCCGTTTCACCCAGGACTTCAAGGGCCTGGAAACCATCCCCGAAGCGGGCACCCTGATCGCCACCGACGGCGAGCGCGAGATCCGTACGCCCTACGCCAACTGCGTGCTGATCCAGCCCTCGATCCGCCACCTGGGTAGCGGTGTCACTGTGGTGCGCCTGGCGCGGGAGCTGGGTGAAGACGAAGTGCCCCACTGAGGTAGTGGGGCGCTGGGCTGGGGCGCCGCCGAGCGCGATCCGCAGCCCTATTCCCTACAGCCAACCCTTGATCTGCTGGCAGACCGCCGTGGTGGAGATGCCGTAGCGGTCGTGCAGGGTCGGCAGCGCCCCGGCGTCGAGGAAGGCGTCGGGCAGCGCGATCTGGCGGAAGGTGGGCGTCACGCCGTTACGCAGCAGGGTGGTCGCGACGGCCTCCCCCAGTCCACCGATCAGCGAATGGTTCTCCGCCGCCACCACCAGCCGTCCCGGCTTGCGGGCCTCCGCCAGGAGGGTCGCTTCGTCCAGCGGCTTGATGGTCGGCACGTGCAGCACCGAGACGTCCACGCCATCCGCGGCCAGGGCCTCGGCGGCCTCCAGGGCGCGCATGGTCATCAGGCCGGTGGACACCACCAGCACGTCGCGGCCGGGGCGCACCACCTGGGCCTTGCCGAGCTGGAACCGGTAGTCGTAGCGATCCAGCACCAGGGGCACGTTGCCGCGCAGGAGGCGCATGTAGACCGGCCCCTGGTGGGCCGCGATGGCCGGTACCGCCTGCTCGATCTCCAGGGCATCGCAGGGGTCGATGACCATGAGGTTGGGCATGGCGCGAAAGATCGCCAGGTCGTCGGTGGCCTGGTGGCTGGGGCCATAGCCGGTGGTCAGCCCCGGCAGGCCGCAGACGATCTTGACGTTGAGATTCTCCTCGGCAATGGCCATGCAGATGAAGTCGTAGGCGCGTCGCGAGGCGAATACCGCATAGGTGGTGGCGAAGGGCACGCAGCCTTCGCGGGCCAGGCCGGCGGCGGCGCTCATCAGCAGCTGCTCGGCCATGCCCATCTGGTAGAAGCGCTCGGGATGGGCCTTGGCGAAGATGTGCAGGTCGGTGTACTTGGCCAGGTCGGCGGTGAGGCCGACGATGTCCTGGCGCTGTTCGGCCAGGGCCGCCAGGGCGTGACCGAACGGAGCCGGTCGCGTCGGCTGGCCCTCGGCGGCGATGCTGGCGATCATCGCCGAGGTGGTCAGGCGTGGCTTGGTGGCGGTGCTGGTAGTCATCAGAAGTCCCTCCCGGCATCCAGGGCATCGAGGGCCAGGGCCCATTCGTGCGCCTCGACGCGGATGAAGTGAGTCTTGTCGCGGGTTTCCAGGAAGGGCACGCCCTTGCCCATGCGGGTATCGCAGAGAATGATCCGGGGCTGCCGGCCGGGGTGCTGACGGGCGCGGTCGAAGCCCGCGACCAGCGCCGCGCGGTCGTTGCCGTCGACGCGCTGGACGAACCAGCCGAAGGCCTGCCAGCGCTCGGCCAGGGGTTCGAAGGCCAGGATCTCGCGGCAATGGCCGTCGGCCTGCTGGTTGTTCACGTCCACCAGGGCGATGAGATTGTCCAGTTGCCAGTGGGAGGCCGACATGGCCGCTTCCCAGGTGGCGCCTTCGTTGAGTTCGCCATCGGACAGCAGGTTGTAGACGAAGGCGCCGGACTGCTTGCGCTTGAGGCCGAGGCAGGCGCCCACGGCGATGCCCAGGCCCTGGCCGAGGGAACCGCCGGTGATCTCCATGCCCGGGGTGTAGGCGGCCATGCCCGACATGGGCAGGCGGCTGTCGTCGCAGCCATAGGTCTCCAGCTCTTCCTGCGGCACGATCCCGGCCTCGATCAGCGCGGCATAGAGGGCGATGGCGTAGTGGCCGATGGACAGGTAGAAGCGGTCGCGCCCTTCCCATTCGGGGTCCTGTGGCTGGTAGCTCAGGGCATGGAAGTAGGCGACGGCCAGGACGTCGGCGACGCCCAGGGCCTGGCCGACATAACCCTGACCCTGGATCTGGCCCATGCGCAGGGCATGGCGGCGGATGTTGTGGGCGCGCTCGGCCAGCGAGAGCGGTGCGAGCTGTGGCGAAGAAACGGTCATGATCTGTACCTCGATTAGCGATTGACCAGGGCGGCGGGAATGCGCAGGACCAGCGTGGCGCCGATCACCAGCACCCCGGTGATGAGGAACATGCCGATGGCGCTGGAGCCGGTGCTGGTGGTGATCCAGCCGATCAGGTAGGGCGAGCAGAAGCCGGCCAGGTTGGCGAAGCTATTCACCGCGGCGATGCCGGCGGCGGCGGTGACCCCGCCCAGCAGCGTGGTGGGCAGCATCCAGAACAGCGAGGACGCCGAAAGGATGCCGGCCGCGGCCAGGCACAGGCTGAGGATCGACAGGGTGACGTTGTGGCCGAAAACCGCGGCGAGGCTGAGCCCGCAGGCGCCCAGCAGCATGGGAATCACCAGGTGCCAGCGGCGCTCGCGGTGCCGGTCGCCGCTGCGCCCGGCCAGCAGCATGGCGACGATGGCGCACATATAGGGCAGGCTGGTGAGCAGGCCGATGTGCAGTGGATCGGCGACCCCCGAATTGCGCACCAGGGTCGGCAGCCAGAAGGTGATGGCGTACTGGCCCATGACCACGCAGAAGTAGATGGCGGCCAGCAGCCACAGCCGGCGATCACGGATGAAGTCGCGCACGCTGGCGTGCTCGGTCTTGTGCTGGTTGTCCTCGGCCAGTTCCTTCTGGATCAGCGCCTTTTCCTCGTCGTCCAGCCAGGTCGCCTGGTGCACGCCGTCCTTGAGATAGGCGAGCACCATCAGCCCCACCACTGCCGTGGGGATGGCTTCGATGACGAACATCCACTGCCAGCCGGCCCAGCCGTGGACGCCGGCGAACTGATTCATGATCCAGCCCGACAGCGGGCCGCCGATCATGCCCGACAGGGGAATGGCGACGAACCAGAGCACCGTCATGCGGGCGCGGCGGTAGGTGGGAAACCAGTAGGTGAGATAGAGCAGCAGACCGGGCGCCAGGCCCGCCTCGGCCACGCCGAGCAGGAAGCGCAGCAGGTAGAACTGCCAGGCCGTCTCGACGAAGGCGAACAGCCCCGAAAGGATGCCCCAGGTGATCATGATGCGGGCGATCCAGCGTCGCGCGCCGACCTTGTGCAGGATGATGTTGCTGGGCACCTCGCAGAGGAAATAGCCGATGAAGAACATGCCGGCGCCGAGGCCGTAGACGGCTTCGCTCAGCGCCAGGTCGTTCATCATCTGCAGTTTGGCGAAGCCGACGTTGACCCGGTCCAGATAGGCGCAGAAGTAGCACAGCATCAGGAAGGGCATCAGCCGCCAGGCGGTCTTGCGATAGGCATTGGCGCGCGCCGAGGTGGCCGCTGCCAGGGTGAGCGTAGTCATGGTCTGATCTCTTGTTGTTATGGGCGCCGCAGCCGCGGGCGCCCTTTTCGATGCAGAGCGTTGAAAACGAGGGGGCGATCAGTGGATCAGCATGCCGCCGTTGACGTCCAGGGTGACGCCGGTCAGGTAGCCGGAGAGATCGCTGGCCAGGAACAGCGCGGCATTGGCCACGTCATTGGGCTCGCCGAGGCGACCCAGCGGGATGCCGTCGATGATCGACTGGCGGCGCTCGTCGTGCATCAGTCCGCCGGTAATGTCGGTCTGGATCAGGCCGGGGGTCAGGGCATTCACGCGGATGCCGTCCGGCCCGAATTCCCGCGCCATCGCCCGGGTCAGGCCCAGCACCCCGGCCTTGGCGGCGCTGTAGTGCGGTCCGCCGAAGATGCCACCGCCACGCTGGGCGGACACCGAGGACAGGCAGACGATGCTGCCAGCGCCCTGCTCGCGCATGGCCGGGATCACCGCCTGGGACATCAGCAGGGTGCCGCGCAGGTTGACGTCGAGGATGCGGTCGTAGTCGGCGCGGCCGATCTCCAGGGTCTTCACCGGCTGGGTGATGCCGGCATTGTTCACCAGCACGTCGAGGCGGCCGTAATGGGCGAGCGCCTGGTCGACCGCGGCCCTGACCTGGGCTTCGTCGGCCACGTTGGCCGCCAGGCCCAGGTGACCTTCGCCGAGGCTGGCGGCGGCATCCCACGCGGCACTGGCGTCGAGGTCGAGGATGATGACCCGCGCGCCCTGGGCGGCGAAGGCCTGGGCCGTGGCCCGACCGATGCCGCGCGCGGAGGCGGCGCCGGTGATGAGGGCGATCTTGTCTTGCAGCAGCAGGGCATTCAGGGGCATGACGCTATCCTTCTTGTTGTTGTGGAGGGCTGTCGCTGAGGGCCAGAGTGCCCCTGCCCCAGGGCCCCAGCAACGCAGCCTGCGTCAGACCGTGCTGAATAAAATTCATGCCTGCGACTTGGCAACAGGGTTTGGTCTCTCGACAATCAGCCTCGAACTGGCCACAGGAGCCGCGCCCCATGGATTCTGGCAAGACGCTTTCCCTGCCACCCCTGAAAGCCCTTCAAGCCTTCGAGCAGACCGCTCGCTTCGCCAATGTCGCCCGCGCCGCCGAGCAACTGGCGCTGACGCCCTCGGCGGTCAGCCATCAGCTGGCTAAGCTGGAGGCCCTGGTGGGTCGCGCCCTCTTCGTCCGCGGCGCGCGCGGCATGACCCTGACCCCGGCCGGGGAGCAATACCTGGAAGAGGTCAGCGAGGTGCTGCACCGGCTGGCCATGGCCACGGATCGCGCGGCCAGCGATGCCGGCCTGGAATGCCTGCGGCTGCACTCGGCGCCGAGCTTCGGCCTGCTCTGGCTGATGCCGCGGCTGGAGCTGTTTCGCCAGAGTCATCCCGATCTCCAGATCAATCTCTCCTGCTCCTACGAATCCCTGCACTTCAGCCGCGACAAGGTCGACATCGACATCCGCCACGGCCTGCCCAGCTGGCCGAACCTGGAGATCCGCACCCTGCAACGCGAACGCCTGGCGGTACTGGCCGCGCCGCAGTTGCTGGAAAAGCGCCCGGTCCAGTCGCCAGCGGATCTGCTGCACAGTGAGCTGATCCTGTCCGAAGCCACCCTGATGAAGTGGCCAAACTGGTTCGCCCAGCAGGGCCTGGCGCTGCCGGAACGGCCCTACACCCTGAGTTTCGATCGCTCCTACATGACCCTGGAAGCCGCCCGCCATGGCCTGGGCTTCGCCCTGGAGAGCACGGTGCTGGCGGCGGACTATCTGGCTCGCGGCGACCTGGTGCGGGTGCTGCCCCAGGACGACGACCTGCCGGTGGCCGCGCACCACCTGGTGTTTCCCCGGGCGCACTCGCGCTACGCCCGGGTGCGGCGCTTTCTCGACTGGCTGCAACAGGAGCTGGGGCAGCCCTTCGACTATTAGCCTGCCTGCAGCCGCTCCAGGAGCAAGCCGACAAAGGCCTGAGCCGCCGGGGTGAGGCTGCGGCCGCTGGGGGTCAGGATGCCCAGCGGCCGGGCCAGGCTCTCGCCACGGACCGGCAGGGCCACCACCGGGGCCTCGCCGCCCGCCGATTCCGGCAGCAGGGCCAGGCCCTGGCCGGCCGCCACCAGGGCCAGCAGGGTGCTCATGTAGTTGGCTTCCAGCGCCGCCACCAGGCGCAGGCCGGCGGCGGCGAAGGCGAAGTCCAGGCACTCGCGCACGCTGCTGTCGCGACCGGTCAGCAGCAAGGGTACGGCGTCGAGTTCGGCCAGGGTGATTTCGGCGCGGCCCGCCCAGGGATGATCGCGGGGGACGAACAGCTGCAGGTGATCGACATACAGCGGCTGGAAGTCCAGGCCCACGGCCCGTGGCCGGACGCCGATGCCCAGATCCACCTGCCCTTCCCGGACCAGCGCCTCAACTCTTCCGGCCACTACATCCTGCAGGCGGACCTCGATGGCCGGATGACGGGCCTGGAAGGTCTTCAGCAATTCGGGAAAGGGGCCCATGAAAAAGGACGGCAAGGCCGCCAGGGTAATCCGTCCGCGGCGCAGACCCGCCAGGTCCCGGGCATGGGTCTGGACATCGCTCAGGTCTACCAGGATGCGCTCCAGGGGCCCACGCAGTTCTTCACCGGCAGTGGTGAGCTGGACCCTTCGCGGGGTGCGTTCGAGCAGTTGCACCTCAAGCCAGGCTTCGAGTTGCTGGATCTGCACGGTGAGCGCCGGAGGGGACAGGTGCAACTCCTCGGCCGCGCGGGCGAAGGAGCCCTGACGGGCCACGGCGAGAAAGGCCTGCACGTGCTGGAGCAGATTCTTCATTTTGTTTTTCTGAACGCTGCTTCGAAAGATTCCAATTTACAGGAGATGCGGCGTCTTCGAATACTGGACCCACAACAACAAAACCTCCCGTGCGCCCGCCTGCCGTGCCACGGTCCAAGGAGTCCGCCATGCTCGCCCTGCTCGGTGTCGTCACCATTCTTGCGTTGCTCGTCGCGGTCATGAGCAAACGCGTCTCGCCCCTGGTCGCCCTGATCGTCATTCCCATCGCCGCGGCCCTGATCGGTGGCTTCGGCCTGGGCACCAGCGCCTTCATCATCGCCGGCATCAAGGGCGTCGCCCCGGTGATCGGCATGTTCGTCTTCGCCATCCTGTTCTTCGGCATCATGACCGACGCCGGAATGCTCGATCCCATCATCGACCGCATCCTGCGCACCGTCGGCACCCGACCGACGCGCATCGTCTGCGGCAGCGCCCTGCTCGCCCTGCTGGTGCACCTGGACGGCTCCGGCGCGGTGACCTTCCTGGTGACCATCCCCGCCATGCTGCCGCTCTATACCCGCCTCGGGCTGGACCGGCGCATCCTGGCCTGCGTGGCCGCCATGGCCGCCGGGGTCAACTTCCTGCCGTGGACGGGCCCGGTGCTGCGCTCCTCCGCCGCCCTGCACGTGCCGGTGGCCGATCTGTTCCAGCCGCTGATCCCGGTGCAGCTGGTGGGTCTGGCCTTTGTCTTCGCCAGTGCCTGGTGGCTCGGCCGCCGCGAGGAGAAGCGCCTGACCCTGGCCGGCCAGGCGCCCTGGCTGGACGCCAGCGGCGCGGGCGCTGCACCGGAGCGGGTACTCAGCGACGCCGAGCGCGCCCTGCGTCGCCCCGGGCGGTTCTGGATCAACCTGCTACTGACCCTGGTGGTGATGGGCGTGATGATCGCCGGCTGGGTCGATCCGGTGGTGATGTTCATGCTCGGCACCGTCGCCGCGCTGTGCCTGAACTACCCCTCGGTGGACGCCCAGAAGTCGCGCATCGACGCCCATGCCAAGACTGCCCTGACCATGGCCAGCATCCTCTTCGCCGCCGGGGTCTTCACCGGCATCATGCAGGGCAGCGGCATGCTCAAGGCCATGGCCCAGGTGGCGGTGGCGGGCATCCCGGCTGGCCACGGGCAATTGATCCCGGCGGTGGTGGGCTTCCTGTCCATGCCGCTGAGCCTGCTGTTCGATCCGGATTCCTTCTACTTCGGCGTCATGCCGGTGATCGCCGAGGTCGGCCGCAACCTGGGGGTCGATCCGGTGCAGGTGGCCCAGGCCTCGCTGCTCGGGGTGCACACCACCGGTTTCCCGGTCAGCCCCCTGACCCCGGCGACCTTCCTGCTGGTGGGCCTGTGCAAGCTGGACCTGGCCGATCACCAGCGCTTCACCATCCCCTTTCTGTTCGCGGCCTCGGTGCTGATGACCCTGACCGCCCTGCTCCTGGGAGTCTTCTAGATGAGCCGTCTTCTTCGCATCGGCTGCGGCGCCGGCTACTCCGGTGATCGCATCGAACCCGCCGTGGAGCTGGCCGAGCATGGCCGCCTCGACTACCTGGTGTTCGAATGCCTGGCCGAACGCACCATCGCCCTGGCGCAACAGGCGCGGCTGGCCGATCCCGAGGCCGGTTTCGATCCGCTGCTGGAGGCACGGATGCGGCGCATCCTGCCGCTGCTGAATCAGGCGGATCGTCCGCGCCTGCGGGTGATCACCAACATGGGCGCCGCCCATCCCTCCGCCGCGGCGCGCAAGGTCGCGGCCCTGGCGCGAGAGCTGGGCGTCACCGGGCTGAAGATCGCTGCCGTGGCCGGCGACGACGTGCTGGCCCAGCTGCCCGCCGACGCCCTGCTGGACAGCGGCCAGACCCTGGCCGAACTGGGCGACCGGGTGATCTCGGCCAATGCCTACCTGGGCGTGGAAGGCATCGTCCAGGCCCTGGAAGCGGATGCCGATGTCATCATCACCGGCCGGGTAGCCGATCCCTCGTTGTTCCTCGCACCCCTGGTACATGAATTCGGCTGGGCGGCGGATGACTGGGAACGTCGCGGGCGCGGCACCCTGGTCGGTCATCTGTTGGAATGCGCCGGTCAGGTCACCGGCGGCTACTTCGCCGATCCCGGTTACAAGGACGTCCCCGACCTCGCTCGCCTGGGCTTTCCCCTGGCCGAGGTGGACGCCGAGGGCCAGGCGACCCTGACCAAGATCGCGGGCTCCGGCGGCTGCGTGACCCCGGCGACCTGCACCGAGCAACTGCTCTATGAGGTACACGACCCGGCGGCCTATCTGACGCCGGACGTCACCGCCGACTTTTCCGGCGTTGCCCTGCAGCAGTCCGCGCCGGACCGGGTCGCGGTCAGCGGAGCCCGAGGCAAGGCACGACCCGCGCAGCTCAAGGTCTCGGTGGGTTATCGCGACGGCTGGCATGGCGAAGGCCAACTGTCCTACGCCGGACCAGGCGCCCTGGCCCGCGCCCGCCTGGCGGCTGAGGTGGTGCGCGAGCGTCTGCGACTCTGCGACGTACCGGTTCAGGAGCTGCGCTGCGAACTGATCGGCTGCGACGCCCTGCACGGCGCGACCCTGGCCACGCGCGCTACCGGCGAACCCTGGGAGGTCCGCTTGCGGGTGGTCGGGCGCTGCGCTACCCGCGCCGCGGCGGTGCAGATCGGCAACGAGGTGGAAACCCTCTATACCAATGGCCCGGCCGGCGGCGGTGGCGCCACCAAGGCGGTCCGCGAGGTGATCGCCGTGGCCTCGCTGCTGTGGCCGCGTGCGGCCGTCATCCCTACCCTGGAGCTGGAGACGCTGCCATGAAACTGCGCGAGATCGCCCACGTCCGTACCGGCGACAAGGGAGACACTTCGAACATGGCGGTGATCGCCTATCGCCACGAAGACTTCGACCGGCTGCGCCAGGCGCTGACCGCGGAACGGGTCGCCGCCTGGTTCGCCGACAGCCGTCCCGCCGACGCCGCGCCCGCGCGCCGCTACGAGTTGCCTGCCCTGGGTGCGCTGAATTTCGTGCTGCCCGGCGCCCTGCGCGGCGGCGTCACCCGCTCGCTGGCGCTGGATGCCCACGGCAAGGGTCTTGGCGCGGCGCTGCTGGATCTGGAGTTGACCGACTAGCCGCACGGCTCAACCCGGGTGCCGACACCCGCGCCGGGCAGGCGTGTCAGCAGGATGGTGTCCTTGTCGAGGGGCACCTGGGCACCCTTGCGTCTGAGTTCGTTGATGGCATGCAGCAGGATCAGATTCACCTGCTCGACCTCGCGCATGTCGTCCGCCCTGAGCAGCCGCGACACCCGTACATTGTGATCGGCCTCGATGAGCGTGATCAGCAGGCCGTCACTGCGCCGCTCCAGCTCATGGCGCACAGGTGGATCGAGTTGGGCCAAGCGTTCATGCAACCTGTTCATCTGCAGGCTCCCGAAGGAACGTCACTCCCTTCAGGCTAGCCGCCGCGGTAGAGAACGCAAGGCGTCTGCGGTCGCTCGTGATGCCGAGGTCAATGAAGGATCCAGGGTCAGAAAGCGGATAGGTTTTGTCACGAAGCTGCCATCGGCGCCCGGCACGCTGGGTGTCTTGACCGCACCTTCGTGGCAGAGGCCAATCCATGGATACCCGCCCCGCCCTCCACCTGCGTACCCCTGCAATCTCTCCCCCGGTAGGCGTGGCGCTGGCCGCCGGGACAATCCGCTGTCGTCACGCCGAAGCGCATGGCCAACGCATCGCCCTGGCCACCCGGCATCTGATAGCGCTCGGGCATCGTCAGATCCTCCTGGTGACCGCCCGGCAACGGTCGGTCGCTGAGGCCGACGCCGAATTGCAGGCGCATTGTCAGATCATGCTGGCGGAGGGGCTACCGCTGCTGCCGCGGCTGGAGCTCGATCCGGCGGCTCCCGCGTACGGACCGGAGCTTGCCGCCAGCCTGGCCGGCATCGCCCCGACCGCCCTGCTCTGCACCCAGCCGGCCCTGGCCAGGGTGCTGCAGACTGCCCTTGCGTCCCAGGGGGAGCTGACCATCGTGGGTCCCGAGATAGCGACCGGGGCGCAGTACGCATCCTGGCACTAGGTCAGACGGTCACCCTTCAGAAATTCGACCCCCGGATCGTCCGTCCTGCCTGATCGGGCTGCTGCAGGTTGCCCGAAGTAGCGGTCTTGACCGGGTTCCAGTCGATCTCGGCGCGCTGCACCGCAGCGGCGATGAAGCGTTCGTTGAGTTCCGGCGCCAGGCGATAGCCCAAGTAGGCCATCTTGGCCTTGTAGCCTACGGTGACTTCTTTCTGCGGTTGCAGCAGCGCCTTGACGATGGCCTGCACAGCCTTGTCCGGTGCGTCCTTGGTCGGCAGATCGGGACGGTGGCCGGTATAGGTGGCCGCATGACCCCAGATCGGCGTATCCAGCGCCCAGGGCAGCACCGTCGACAGCTGAATGTTGGGCTGGCGGCCGCGCCGCAGTTCCTGCTGGAGCACCCGGCCGAGGCTGAGCACCGCGGCCTTGGACGCCGAATAGGAAGCCTGATAGGCGTGGGGGATCTCGCCGTCGACCGACGCCACATTGACCAGCCGGCCATAGCCCTGGCGACGGAAGCGCTGCAGGGCCAGGTGAGTGCCAATGACCACGCCTTTCACATTGGTATCCAGCAGACGCAGATGATCGTCCAGCGGGATCTCCTCGAAGCGGCCCACGGCCACGACACCGGCATTGTTGATCCAGCCGTCGATGCGACCGAAGCGCTGCTCGGCCTGCTCGGCCAGGGCAGTCATCTGCACCATGTCGGCGACATCGGTGGGCACTACCAGGGCGGCCACGCCCAGGGCCTGGACCTCGACCGCCAGGGCTTCCAGCGCCTCGGTCCGCCGCGCTGCCAGCACCAGATTGGCACCGTGCCGGGCCAGCGCCAGGGCCACGCCACGGCCGACACCACTGGAGGCGCCGGTGACGACGATGGTCCGGCCGCTCAGTTGCGGGTAATCAGGCCGCCCGGAACGCCGGGGCGAGGTGCGGTTCAACAGGGCCAGGGCGGCAGGCAGAGCAAGTAGCAGTGGCAGGGTACGCATCAGGGATCTTCCTCGGGTCTGTGTCTGAGGTGTGACCCGTGGCCGACCGCACTGACGTCCCGCTTGGGACGATCGGGGCCTGGCGCTCCGACGGCAACTGCTTCGCTTGATCGCCGGGATCGCCGCGCCAGGGCAGCCCCGTCCTCCACGACCGTTCGGCGGAAGAGCTCAGTCCTCGGGCTGGCGATGCGGCATGGCGATGCCGTGCAGCTTGAGCCGTCGATAGAGGGTGGCCCGGGACATCCCCAGCGCGCGGGCGGCCGGGATGGCCTTCCAGCGGTGCCGCACCAGGGCCGCCAGGATCAGCCGCCGCTCGGGACTGTCGACCGCGGGTGGCGGCTCGACGGCCAGCGCGGTGCCGGGCCGCAGACTGGCCGGGAGGTGATCGAGACGGATAAGGGCACCGTCGCACAGGGCGCAGGCGTAACGCAGCGCGTTGCGCAACTCGCGCACGTTGCCCGGCCAGTCATGGGCAAGGATCGCCTCCTGCGCCTGGGGCGTCAGCACCGGCGCAGGACGCTCGCCGCTTTCCTCTTCGAGCAGCCGCCGCGCCAGCGCCAGGCGGTCGGCACGTTCGCGCAGTGGTGGCAGCTGGAAGACGGCGCCATTGAGGCGATAGAACAGGTCTTCGCGAAACAGTCCGGCGGCGACCCGCGCCTGGAGGTCGCGGTGGGTGGCGCAGACCAGCCGTACATCGACCCGCCGCGCCTGGGCGCTGCCCACCGGCAGCACCTCGCCCTCGGCCAGCACCCGCAGCAGGCGCGTCTGCAGGGCCAGGGGCATGTCGCCGATCTCATCGAGAAACAGGGTGCCGCCATCGGCCGCCACGATCAGGCCGTCGCGACCCTGGCGCTGGGCGCCGGTAAAGGCCCCCGCGGCATGACCGAACAATTCGCTCTCGATCAGGCTTTCCGGCAGCGCCGCGCAATTGAGGGCAATGAAGGGCCGACCGCTGCGATCGCCGCCCTGGTGCAGGCCGCGGGCAAAGACCTCCTTGCCGGTGCCGGTCTCCCCGGTCACCAGGATCGGCAGGCCGTGGCGATAGAGCCGCAGGGCGGTCCCCAGCGCCTGGCTGACCTGCGGCTCCTGTTCGTCTTCGGTCTCCAGGGCTTCGCGTACCAGGGGAATCACCACACCCGTGCGCGGCCGCGGCGCCCGGACCCGGGCGTGGAACTGCGCCTCGCCCAGGCGCAGGGGTTCAGGATCGTCCTCTTTTAGACGGGCCGAGGCGTCGCGCCCAAACAACTCGTCAAGGCGCTGCGGCAGGTAGCCCAGCTGAGTGAGGCAGAGCTGCCGGGCCGGACGATTCAGGCCGGTCAGGCGACCATTCGAATCCCAGGCCAGCAGGAATTCCGGCTGGGTGTCGAGATAACTGGCCTGGGCATGGCCGCAGAGCACCCAGTCGCCCCGGGCGCTGTGCATGAAGTAGGCATTCTCGATGCGCTGGGCGCTGTCGCGGGTGAATTGCTGGATCAGCAGCTGGCTGCGCCGGTCGTCCGGCGAGCGCGGCGCCGAGATGTCCAGCACGCCGAGCAACTCGCCGCTCGGCGCGAACACCGGCGCCGCGGTGCAGGTCAGTCCGGTAAAGGCCACGCGGAAGTGATCGGCCTTGTGCACCGTGACCGGCGCCCGGTCGGTCAGTACCGCGGCCACGCCGCAGGTACCCTCCTCCTGCTCGGACCAGCAGGTGCCCAGGTAGAGTCCGGCGCGGCGGCATTCGTCGTCGAGTCGGTCGCTGACCCGGTAGTCCAGGGTATGGCCCTGGGCATCGGCCAGCAGCACACAGTAGTCGGCCGCCTCGACCCGCGCATGCAGGGCGCCCAGTTCGCCATCGGCGACGCGCAGGAAGTCTTCCGCCGCCTGCTGGTGCTGGCGCAATTCGTAGCGCGAGAGGATGCGCGGGCCCTGCAGGCAGGCGGGGTCGAGCTGATGCTGCAGGGAACGGCGCCAGGAGTCGAGGATGCGCCCGGGCGGACTGGCCGCGCGCAAGGGCGCGCGCAGCGCCTGGTCGATGGCGCGGGCGTGATAGCGGGCCTGGGTAGACAACATGGACGTCTCTCCCTGAATTCCGGTCATGGCATGGAAGGCCGGTCATTGTTCTGCCCTTCATTTAGCGCCCCCTGGCCCCGGCCTTCAAGTCCGCCGCGTCGTGAGACGAATCGTCTCAGCGTCTCGCCCTCCCGTCGCAGGCGTGAGACGCCCCGGCGCGGGGAGTCGCCCCTCCCACGACCGGTCGCCTCCATTCAAACCCGCGCCCTGCCTGCACTGCAGCGGATTCATCACGGCTTGGCACCGGCCTTGCTCAGGGCTCTGCGACGCGCCCATCACAACGACAAGAGGGCCAGACCCATGAGCGCACCCTGGCATCACCGCACGGCTGCCCTGACCACCGGCCCGTGCCTCGGAGCTCAGCCATGCCCGTAACCGTCGGCATCCTGCCCAACCCGGCCTCGGGCCGTGACCTGCGCCGGCTGACCGGCAACGCCGCCCTGACCTCCAGCACCGACAAGGCCGGGGTGGTGATGCGCCTGCTGGCGGCCTTTGGCGCCACCGGCGTGGAGCGGGTGCTGCTGCCGCCGGACATGACCGGCATCGCCGCCGCGGTGCTCAAGGCCAGCGGCAGTCGCCAGGCCCGCGAGCAGCACTGGCCGGAGCTTACGTTTCTCAACCTGCCACTGACCCAGACCGTGGACGACACCCGGCGCGCCGCGCGGCTGTTGCTGGCCCAGGGCGCGGCGGTGATCGCCGTGCTCGGCGGCGATGGCACCCACAAGGCGGTGGCCGCCGAGGTGGGCGACCTGCCGCTGCTGACCCTGTCCACCGGCACCAACAATGCCTTTCCGGAATTGCGCGAGGCCACCAGCGCGGGGCTGGCCGGCGGCCTGGTGGCCAGCGGCCGCATCGACCCGGCGCTGGCGCTGCGGCGCAACAAGCGGCTGCGGGTGGAAGTGCCGGAGCGCTCCATCCGCGACTGGGCGCTGGTGGACGTGGCGGTCTGTCGCCAGACCTATATCGGTGCCCGCGCGGTGACCCGGGTGGAGGATCTCGCGGAAGTCTTCACTACCTTCGCCGAGCCCTGGGCCATTGGCCTGTCGGCCCTCTGCGGTCTCTGGCACCCCGTCGCGCGCAGCGCCCCCCATGGTGGCTGGGTGCGGCTGGAGCCGGAGGCCCCGGCGCAACTGACCGTTCCCCTCGCCCCCGGCGTGCTGGCCCAGGCCGGCATCGCCGCCAGTGGCCTGCTCCTGCCCGGCGAACCCCGGGCGCTGTCGCTGACCACCGGCACCCTGGCGCTGGACGGCGAGCGGGAAATCGAATTCGGCCCCGAGGAGCGTCCGCTGGTGACGCTGGACCTCGACGGCCCCCTGAGCATCGACGTGGAGCGGGTACTGGAGCTGGCGGCGCAGCAGCGCCTGCTGGTCCGCCGCCTGCCCGCGTCGGCCCTCGGCAATCCTGGAGAACAATAAGATGAGCGAGACCGTAAGCACCGAAAACCTGAGCCATGCCTACCGGGTGATGCGCACCATCCGCGTCTTCGAAGAGCGGCTGCACGTGGAATTCGCCACCGGCGAGATTCCCGGCTTCGTCCACCTCTACGCCGGCGAGGAGGCCTCGGCCGCCGGTGTCATGGCCCACCTGGGCCACGAGGACAGCATCGCCTCCACCCACCGCGGCCACGGCCATTGCATCGCCAAGGGCGTGGACGTCTACGGCATGATGGCCGAGATCTACGGCAAGAAGACCGGGGTCTGCCAGGGCAAGGGCGGCTCCATGCACATCGCCGATCTGGAAAAGGGCATGCTCGGTGCCAACGGCATCGTCGGGGCCGGCGCCCCGCTGGCCGCCGGCGCCGCCCTGGCGGCCAAGCTCAAGGGCAGCGACGCCGTTGCCGTGGCCTTCTTTGGTGACGGCGGCTCCAACGAGGGTGCGGTGTTCGAGGCCATGAACCTGGCCTCGGTATGGAATCTGCCGTGCATCTTCGTCGCCGAGAACAACGGCTACGCCGAGGCCACCGCCTCGAACTGGTCGGTGGCCTGCGACCACATCGCCGATCGCGCCGCCGGCTTCGGCATGCCCGGGGTGACGGTGGACGGCTTCGACTTCTTCGCCGTCCATGAAGCCGCCGCGGCCGCCGTGGCCCGTGCCCGGGCCGGCGAAGGGCCCTCGCTGATCGAGGTGAAGTTCACCCGCTACTTCGGCCACTTCGAGGGCGATGCCCAGACCTATCGCGATCCCAACGAGGTCAAGCAGGCCCGGGAGCAACGCGACTGCCTGATGCAATTCCGCGAGCGGGTGACGCGCTCCGGCCAACTCCAGCCCGCCCTGCTCGACAGCATCGACCAGGAGGTGGAACAGCTCATCGAAGACGCCGTGCGCAAGGCCAAGGCCGACCCCAAGCCCGGCCCGGAAGACCTGCTCACCGACGTCTACGTCACCTACGCCTGATCGGAAAACAACAAGGAGCGCCACCATGGCCAGAAAGATCAGCTACCAGCAAGCCATCAACGAAGCCCTGGAACAGGAGATGCGCCGCGACCCCACCGTCTTCCTCATGGGCGAAGACAACGCCGGCGGTGCCGGCGCGCCTGGCGAGCAGGACGCCTGGGGCGGCGTGCTCGGGGTCACCAAGGGCCTCTACCACAAGTTTCCCGGGCGGGTGCTGGACACCCCGCTGTCGGAGCTCGGCTACGTCGGCGCGGCGGTAGGCGCCGCCGCCCGCGGCACCCGACCGGTGTGCGAACTGATGTTCGTCGACTTCGCCGGCTGCTGCCTGGACCAGATCCTCAACCAGGCGGCCAAATTCCGCTACATGTTCGGCGGCAAGGCGGTCACCCCGCTGGTGCTGCGGACCATGGTCGGCGCGGGCCTCCGCGCCGCCGCCCAGCATTCGCAGATGCTCACCTCCTGGTGGACCCATATCCCCGGCCTCAAGGTGGTCTGCCCGGCCACCCCCTATGATGCCAAGGGCCTGCTGATCCAGGCCATCCGCGACAACGACCCGGTGATCTTCTGCGAGCACAAGCTGCTCTACGGGATGCAGGGCGAGGTGCCCGAGGAGTCCTACGCCATCCCCTTCGGCGAGGCCAGCTTCCTGCGTGAGGGCGACGACGTCAGCCTCATCACCTATGGCCGCATGGTGCACCTGGCCATGGAGGCCGCCAGCAACCTGGCGCGCCAGGGCGTCTCCTGCGAGGTGCTGGACCTGCGCACCACCAGCCCGCTGGATCGCGACAGCATCCTGGAAAGCGTCGAGAAGACCGGCCGCGCGGTGGTCATCGACGAGGCCAATCCACGCTGCTCGGTGGCCACCGACATCGCCGCCCTGCTTGCCGAGCACGCCTTCGACGACCTGCGCGCGCCGGTACAGCTGGTCACGGCCCCGCACACCCCGGTGCCCTTCTCCGACGCCCTGGAAGACCTCTATATCCCCGACGCGGCCAAGATCGAGCGCGCCGTGCTGAAGATCACCCAAGGGAGGCAGGCCGCATGAGCCAGATCCATACCCTGACCATGCCCAAGTGGGGCCTGTCCATGAGCGAAGGTCGGGTCAACGCCTGGCTCAAGACCGAAGGCGACCCCATCACCAAGGGCGACGAGGTGCTCGATGTCGAGACCGACAAGATCAGCAGCAGCGTCGAGGCGCCCTTCTCCGGCACCCTGCGCCGCTGCCTGGCCCGCGAGGACGAGACCCTTGCAGTAGGCGCCCTGCTGGCCATCGTGGTGGAAGGCGAGGCCAGCGACGAAGAGATCGAGGCGGTGATCGCGCGCTTCCAGGAAGACTTCGTGCCCGGTGGCGAAGACGCCGCCGACGCCGGTCCCCAGGCCCAGCGCATCGAACTCGACGGCCGGCCGCTGCGCTATCTGGAACGCGGCGAAGGCGGCCTGCCGCTGATGCTGATCCACGGTTTCTCCGGCGATCTGGACAACTGGCTGTTCAACCACGAGGCGCTGGCCGCCGGGCGCCGGGTGATCGCCCTCGACCTGCCGGGTCACGGCCAGTCCGGCAAGACGCTCGCCACGGCAGACCTTGCCGAGCTGGGCGCCGCGGTGCTGGCTCTGCTCGACCATCTGGACATCCCCCGCGCCGTGCTCGTCGGCCACTCCATGGGTGGCGCCGTGGCCCTGCAGCTGGCGCAGACGGCGCCGCAGCGGGTCGCCGGCCTGGTGCTGATCGGCAGCGCCGGGTTGGGTGCGGAGATCAACGGCGACTACCTGCAAGGCTTCGTCGCCGCCACCAGCCGCAACCAGCTCAAGGGGCCGGTCAGCCTGCTGTTCAGCGATCCCGGCCTGGTCACCCGGCCACTGCTGGAAGACCTGCTCAAGTACAAGCGCCTGGAAGGGGTGGACCAGGCCCTGAAGCGACTGGCCGGCACGCTGTTCCCCAATGGCCAACAGGCCCAGGTGCTGCGCCCGGTACTCGAAGGCGATCTGCCCGCCTTGGTGATCTGGGGCAAGGCCGACGCCATCATTCCGGTCCAGCATGCCCAAGGCCTGCCGGAAAGCGTCCAGGTCGAGATCCTGGAGGGCCAGGGCCATATGGTGCAGATGGAGGCCGCGGACCGGGTCAATGCCCTGATCCAGGCCTTCCTGCCCCGCTGCGAACGCTAGAGGAGCTTCACGATGAAAGCAGCCCGTTTCCATGCCGCCCGCGATATCCGGGTGGAAGACGTCCCAGCCCCCGGCGAGCCGGGTCCTACCCAGGTCCTGGTGAAAAACCAGTTCTGCGGCATCTGCGGCACCGACCTGCACGAGTACCTCGGCGGTCCCATCTTCATTCCCACCGCGCCGCACAGCTACACCGGCGGTAAGGTGCCGCAGATCCTCGGCCACGAGTATTCCGGCGTAGTGGAGGCCGTGGGCAGCCAGGTGACCTCGGTGAAGCCCGGTGATCGGGTCTCCATCCAGCCCATGGTCTCGCCACGGGACGACTACTATGGCCGCCGCGGCCAGTACCAGCTCAGCGAACAGCTGGCCATCATCGGCCTGTCCCATCCCTGGGGCGGCATGGCCGAGTACTCCCTGGTGGAGGACTACAACGCCGTCCCCATGCCGGACGATCTCAGCACCGAGCATGCGGCGCTGATCGAACCCACGGCGGTGACCGTCTACGCCACTCACCGGGGCGGCGTGAAGCCCGGCGACAGCGTGCTGGTGGCCGGCGCCGGGCCCATCGGCCAGTTGCAGGTCATGGCCGCTCGCGCGGCGGGCGCCACGCGGATCTTCCTGGTGGACCTCAACGACAACCGCCTGGAGATGGCCCACCGCCTGGTGGAGGGGCTCGTCACCCTGAATCCCGGCAGCACCGATGTGCTGCGCGAGGTGCGTGCCCGCACCGCCGAGGGCGTGGGGGTGGATGTGGCCTTCGAATGCGTGGGCGCCGAGGCACCGCTGGGGCTGTGCCTGGAGGCGGTTCGCCGCCAGGGCGTGGTGGTCCAGGTGGGGATGCAGGGCAAACCGCCGGCACTGGATGGCTTCACCCTGACCTACAAGGACGTCGACCTGCGTGGCTCCTGGTGCTACTCGACGCTGATGTGGCCCCAGGTGGCGGCCCTGATCGCCAGCGGCCAACTGCCGGCCGAGAAGGTGGTGACCCGCCACATCGCGCTGGACGACGTGGTGGAACAGGGCTTCGAAGCCTTGCTGGACAAGGCCGGGACCCAGCTGAAGATCCTGATCGAGCTCTAGGGCTTGCCCACGCGGTCGGCGGGGGCCGCCGCGTGGGGCTTTTCGCCTTACTGGAAGCTCGTCGCGGCGAAGCTGGGACGCGCCAGGAGGCGCTGGTGAAAGGCCACCAGCCGAGGGTGCGCGGACCAGTCGATTTCCGGCAGGCGAAAGCTCAGGTAATCCAGGCCGACGGCTACGAGGTAATGCCCGAAGTCGAGGTCTTCCGCGTCCAGCTCCGGATGTTCTTCCAGGCGCGCCAGCAGGCGCTCGATGGCGTCCAGCCGCCGCGCGCCCAGCACCGATTCATCCTGGGCTGCACCGCCCTGCTTGCGGGAGATCACCGTGCCGAAGGCGGCGTCGATCAGGCCCTGGCCCAGGCCGGCCAGTTGCAGGCGTTCGGCCGCGAGCGGGTTGCCGCCAGCCAGCTGGTGCAGATAAACGCAGATCAGCAGGGTCTCGCCGAGGGCGATGCCCTCGTCGGTGATCAGTACCGGGACCTTGTTGGCCGGATTGGCGGCCAACAGCTGCGCGTCCTCGTTCCAGGGGTCGCTCCACACCAGCGCCAGCCGCTCGCCGAAGCCGGCCTCGAGGGCGGTGACGCGCGCGGCGCGGGCATAGGGTGAGGTCTGGTTCAGCAGCAGTTGCATGGTGGACTCCTGGACACGTGCGGGCGATAGCCGGTTTGCCCGGGAGTGTAGCCGCTCCCGTGCGCCTTCAGCGCGGCCGGGTCACGGTGAGGACGACGGCGGCGATGCGATCAGTATGGGCATAGACCCCTGTCTCCAACTCTTCGCCGAAGACATCCGGATCAAGTTCGCGATAGCGCCAGGCGACCTCACTGCCAGCCAGACGCGCGCGCACCTCTTCCAGGAAGGGATCGCGACCCTCGACCATGGCGACGCCGGTATAGAGCAGCAGGGTGCCGCCTGGCGCCAGGCGCTGCAGCGCCGTGTCCAGGATGGCCAGCGACAGGCCAGCCCCGAGGGGACCGCCACCATGGCGATAGGCACGCTCGCCGGGATCGACCAGATAGGGGGGATTGGACAGGATGAAATCGAAGTCGCCCGCCACATCGTTCAGCAGGTTGCTGTAGCACGCGCTGACATTGTCGGCCCCGGCCAGCTCGGCATTGGTCCGGGTCAGAGCCAGGGCGCGCTCGTTGATGTCCACCGCCAGCACCTCGGCATCGGGCCTGGCCAGGGCGACCAGGATGGCACCCGGACCGGCACCGCTGCCGATGTCCACGGCGCGGCGGATGTCACCGGTCTCAAAGCGCAGCTGGGCTTCCAGGGCATTGGCATAGCGATAGGTGTCGGGGCCAAAGAACACCGCATCGGCGTCCTCGGTGGGATAGGCGGAATGCACGAACAACTGGTCGCCCAGGCTCGACACCCGCACCCGGCTGCGCCAGCCACTCGGCACTGCGGTCAGCAGCTCGGCGGCCGCCAGTATGTCGACCAGAGAGCCGGGCAGCAGCTCGGGGGAAAACGGCCGACTCCAGCCGAAGATGCCTTGCAGATCCCGCGCCCAGGCGTTGCCTGGCCGGGCATTGACCCGCGCGTGGGAGGCCGGGGTGGGCGTGATGAAGTGATAGTCCGCCGCGCGCAGCGTTTCGATCAGCAGTTTCAGGGCAGCGGCGGCGGCAGGGCTGGTCGCGGTGCGTTCGGGGTGTTCCATGGCCGTCATGGGTGGTTCCTTCAATGACAGTCGAAATGAAAAAGGACCCTCGCAGGTCCTTGAATAAGGCTCAGTCCAACAGGGAGACGAACAGCCGCGTCGCCAGCAGTCCGGCACGGCTGTGATGGCGCGCCGGTGACAGCTGCTCCACCAGCAGCGCCATGGCGGCCGCGCGACTGGGCTGGCTCGCCAGCCGTTGCTCCAGTGCGACCTCATCGCGATCGAAGTCGCTTGCCTGGGCCTTGCTGGCATCGGCCGCCGTGCCCTGCTCGGCTTCCAGCGCCGGACACAGGCGCTCCTGCTGACGCTGGCGCGCGCGAAAGCTCACCTCGCGCCGCGGCAACACCGCCACCCGCTCGGCGGCAGCCTGATTCCGGGCCCCACTGTGCACGAAGTCACCGGCGATCCAGTCGTGGATCAGTTGCTGTTCATAGGCGGTGAAGACGCCGAACATCTCGGCGCGCTCGCCCTGGATCAGCCGCCAGAAGCGGCTGTTGACCGGGTCCTCGTGACGCTTGATCCAGCCCTGCTCCTGCATCACCCGGAGGAAGTCGGGAATCTGCGACGAAGCACATAACCAGTCGCTGACGCTGCGGCCTCCGATGCGGCAATAGTCCGAATGCACATAGCGGCCAACCGTGCTCTTCTCCGCCAGCACCTCGATCACCGCCTGCTCCAGATCGAAACCCGCGATCACCGAGGTGGTGCCGGCGCCCAGCTCATTGAGCAGATAGCCCTGCACCACGCGCTGGTAGAAAGCCGCGCGGCCTTCGGCCGGCATGGCGTCGTGCACCGCCTGCAGCGCCTTGCGCGCATGCCCGGTGCCGGCATTGTCGACCGTTACATGCAGCGTGAAGTAATAGGGGTCGATACCCAGCTCGTTGAGCTCGTAAGAGGTGATCAACAGGTGCAGCGGCAACTGCTCGTAACCCAGGTTGAAGCCGAGCACCTCTGGCAGATAGTGATCGGCGTTATGGGCCAGGGCCAACTGAATCGCGCCCTGGACATAGTGCTCGTCGCTCAGCTGCGAAAAATCTTCGCAGCCATGACTGGCCAGCAGCTTGCGATAGAGCACCACATGGTTCTTGTCCGGTTGGCCGTCGCCCAGTTCTTCCAGATAGATCTGGATGGCCGCCCGATAGCGCAGATCGTCCCAGTGGGCGAGCGTGCCATAGAGCCAGGCGCCATCCACCAGCTTGGTGGGCGCCACGCCACGCAGGAAGTACAGCGCATGGGCCTTGCTGCCGAAGTAGCGGCGCGGCGCACCAGCCTTGCGGGCCGCCAGGTAGTCCTGATACTGGGCGCCGACCCGGGCATTGTTTTCCAGCACCCAGGCTTCCAGCCCCTCGGGTGCTTCCGGCAGGTCGGCGGTCATGTCGCCTACCGCCTGCAGCTGGTCGTCGAGAAAGCGTCGAGCCCTCTCCTGCGCCCTGACGCCTGGGTGCTCCACCAGCAATTCCTGGTAGAGCGATCGGGCTGGTTGCAGGTTGAGCGGGTTCGAGGCGGCGCACTGGCCGGTAACGGCTCTTGTCGTGGTCTGCATGAAGGGCACATCTGGCAGCTGATGAATACCTCGTTCGGCCCACCGAAAAGGCCTTGGTTCCAGGGCGAGCCCGCGCTGCAACGGCGCCGCTCCGCTTGCGGCCGTCAAAGGCAGTGCCTGGCGACCGCTGCCATTCGTCGGCAGCCGCTCCGCGTCACATCACCTGCTGCCGGGCCGCGCCAGGCGACGGGTGACCTGATGAAGGGCCTCATTTTCCAGGCTGGCGGGCCGATAGCCTGAAAACCCACGCGACTGCCAGGCCCTGCCCATGTCTCCTGCCGATTCCGATGTCGATCTGCGCGCCCTCCTCGATTCGATCCAGGAATTCATCATCGCCAAGGATGGCCGCGGGCGCTGGTTGTTCGTCAATCGCATCGTGCTCGAAGCCTACGCCATGCTCGGCTTCGACTACGTGGGCATCACCGACGCCGAATTGATCGAGCTGTTTCCGGATCATGCCCAGGCCTTCGCCTACAACATCGAGACCGACGAGCGCGCCTGGCGCAACGGTGTGGCCACGCAGATCGAGAAGTCCTTCATGGGGCCGGATGGACGCATCAATACCTGGGAAGTGATCAAGACGCCCCACTTCGATGCCCAGGGCGGACGCCAGTTGCTGACCATCGTCAGTCGCAATGTCACCGAGCGCAAGCTGGCGGAGACCGCCCTGCAGGACAGCGAAAGACGCTTCAAGTCCCTGGCCTACCTGGATGCCCTGACCGGCATCCCCAATCGACGCAGCATCCTCGACCAGATCGTCGGTCACCTGGCAGCCGCCTCTCCCCAGGCGGAGTGCGCCCTGTTCTACCTCGACCTGGACAGGTTCAAGGCGATCAACGACGAATTCGGCCACGAGGTGGGAGATCGGCTGCTGGTGGCCTTCGTCACCCGGGTCAGCGCCTGCCTGCGCGCGGACGATCTGCTCGGGCGGATCGGCGGAGACGAATTCATCGTCTTCCTGCGTGACACCCCCGCAACCACTGCCCTGGCCCTGGCCGAGCGCCTCTGCCTGGCCCTGCAGGAGCCCTGGACGTTGCAGGACATCCGCCTGGCGACCACCTCCTCCATCGGCATCGCCCACGGCGCCGCCGGCAGCCTCAACGTCCACGAACTGATCCGCCGCGCCGATGGCGCCCTGTACCAGGCCAAGCGCGCCGGGCGGGCCCGGGTGGTGCTGGCGGACGGCTAGCGCCGCGCCGTCGGCTGGGCGCGGAGCCTTATCTAGCGCTGGCGAAAGGCCGTTTCCAGGCGGTGCCACAGCCGTCCCACCGCGCTCGATCCAGGGCCTCGGTCATGACCTCGCAGACCAGCCGTTCGCCGTCCTTGACGCGCCGCGCCTCGTCCTGGCACAGGCCCTCCACCGGTGCCCGGCTGAAGGCGGTCAGCCCGCCGAAGCGCGCGACCAGTTCCTCGCGTACCTCCTGGAACAGCGCCCCGGACAGGCGCTGGTCGCCATTGTCGTTCAGGGGTAGCAGCAACTGAACGAGGTACATGGCCATCGCTCCTGGAGTAGTGGGCTGCAGCCCCCCTGAGCCTCCGGGCGGGTTCCCGTCCATTGGTCCCGGCCCAGCGTGCCTGCCCGCACGCCAGAAACTAAAAGGCCCTGCCAAGGAGCGCTCGGCAGGGCCTTTCACCACCGTTCAGTCGGATCAGACCGAGAAACGGCCGACCAGGCGATTCATGTCCACCGCCAGGCGCGAGACCTCATGGGCGGCGGCGGCGGTCTGGTGGGCACCGGCCGAGGTCTGGATCGACAGGTCGCGGATGCTGACCAGATTCTGGTCCACCGAACGGGCGACCTGGGCCTGCTCTTCCGAGGCCGTGGCGATGAGGAAATTGCGCTCGTTGATCTCGGTGATGGAGCGGGCGATCTCCTCCAGGGCCGCGCCCGCTTCGTTGGCGATCTTCAGGGTGGCGGTGGCCTCGTCGCGGCTGCGTTGCATGGCCTGGACAGCGCCTTCCGAACCGCTCTGGATGCCGCCGATCATCTGCTCGATCTCGCGGGTGGATTCCTGGGTCCTGTGGGCCAAAGCCCGCACCTCGTCAGCGACGACGGCGAAACCGCGGCCCTGCTCCCCGGCGCGGGCGGCCTCGATGGCGGCGTTCAGCGCCAGCAGGTTGGTCTGCTCGGCTATGCCGCGGATCACGTCGACCACGGTGGCGATGCCTTGCGCCTGCTCGGCCAGGGCGACGATCTGCTCGCTGGTGTGGGACACGGTGCCGGTCAGCGACTGGATGGCGTTGACGGTCTCGGTGACGCGGGCCGCGCCCAGGCCGGTCGAGCGCTCCGACTGTTGCGCGGACGTCGAGGCCGAGGCGGCGTTGCGCGCCACCTCCTCGACCGCGGCGGTCATCTCGTTGACTGCGGTAGCCGCCTGCTCCACTTCGCTGTTCTGCCGTTGCAGCCCACGGCTGCCCTCTTCGGTCACGGCATTCATCTCTTCGGCGGCGGACGCCAGCTGGGTCGAGGCTTCGCCGATGTGGCTGACGGTGTCGCGCAGGGTCTGCTGCATCTGCACCGTGGCGCGCATCAGGTCGGCCATCTCGTCGCGGCCAGTGGCCTGGGCCGCGACCCGCAGATCACCTTCGGCAATCCGCCGATTGATGGCCAGCACCTGGCGCAGCGGCTGCAGGATGCTGCGGGTGTAGAGCACGGCCAGCACCACGGTAAGCACCACGGCCACGGCGGAGATGATCCCGAGCAGCCAGAGGTTATGGCTGTAGGTCTGGGTCGCCAGTTCGCCGGCCTGCTTGGCGCCGCGCTGGTTGAAGTCAGCCAGGGTCACGATCTTCTCTTGCAGGTCGTTGGTCAGCGGCCGGATGTTGGCATTGACGTAAGCGGTCCCTTCGCTGGCCGGACGTGTCTGGGCGAGGGTGACGATCTCGTCGAGGCGCGTATCGTAGGCCTTGACGCCAACGGACACGGCGTCGGCCAACCGCTGCTCCTCGGGCGAAGCGACCAGCGCCTGGTAGGCCGCCACCTCTTTTTGCAGATGGCCGCGCGCCTGGGCGATGGTCGCCGCGGCGGTCTGCTTCATCTGCGCGTCTTCCGAGGCCACCATGCGCAGCGTTTCCAGACGCAGTCTGAGAACGAGGGAGTCTATCTTCGCCGTCTGGGCGATGCTGGCCATCCAGTTGGTCTCGACATCCTGCTCGGCTTTGTACAGCGCGTTGAGGCCCACCGCCGAGGTGACCGCCAGCACCAGCAGCAACAGGGTGACGGCGGCAAAGCACACGGCCGAACGGGCCGACAATTTCAGGGTACGCATGGCGCGACTCCAGGCAGGAAAGGGGTATTCACCTCCTTCTGGTCGGCGCCAACCCCCCTGACTGAACAGCCACCCATCGCCGATCAGTGGTCCCCCTCGATAAGCTGCAGGCTAGAGCTGGCGCGGCCTGCAGCCGTAGGCAGCGAGCCGACGACGGACGCCCAACCCTGGCCAATGGCCACTCGAACTCAGGCTAGAATGAGCCTTTTCCTCAATCGAACTCCCCATGCCGCCGACGAAGCTTCGCCCTGCGCGTCTGGTCCCCTTGCGCAATCGCCTGCTGGCCATTGCCTTCGCCGGAATCGTGCCCCTGGCACTGGTGGCTGGGCTGGGGCTGTGGCTGCTCGTCCACCACCAGCAGCACGAAGCCGAACAGCGAGCGCTGGAGTCCAGCCGCCAGGCGGCTACCATCATCGAAAGCGAACTGCGCCGCTCGGTGACCATCCTCCAGGCGCTGGCCGAGTCGCCCCTGTTGCGGACGGGTGACCTGAGCGATTTCGAAACCCTGGTCGAGCGCATCCTGCCGCTGGTGCCAGGTTGGCGAACGGTGCTGCTCGCCACGCCGGAGGGCGAGGTCGTCCGGCGGATATCGAGCGTCAACCGGCCCGCAGGCGGTCCTCTCGCCGAACCGGACAGCTTTGCCGAGGTGCTCGCCCAGCGCCGGCCGGTGATCGGGCAACTGGGCCGCGGAGCCGCCGGGCTGCTGGCCTTTCCGATCCGGGTCCCGGTGCTGCGCGAAGGTCGGCCGAATTTCGTGCTGACCGCGGTGATGACACCGGAGAGCATCCGCGCGGCGCGCATGGCCCGCGCCCTGCCCAAGGACTGGGTGGGCTCGGTATTCGATCGCCATGGCCTGCGCATCGCCCGTACCAGCCTGCACGAGGAGAGCCTGGGCGAGCCGGCCCTGCCAGGTCTGGCGGAGATCCTGGCCCAGCCCGGCGAAGAAGGCGTCGGTACCGCCCGTACCCGGGAAGGCCGCCAGGTCTACACCGCCTTCGTGCGGCTGCCCGATTCTGGCTGGACGGTGACCACGGCCATCCCCACCGTGGAGGTGTCGGCCGCGGCTACCCGTTCCTTTGCCCTCTATGGCGGCGGCCTGGCGTTGTCGGTGGCCTTCGCCTGGGCGATGGCGCTGCTGCTGTCACGGCGAATCAGCCGGCCGGTGCAGGCGCTGCAGGCGGCCGCCCAGGCCCTGGGGCAGCGCCTGCCGCCGGTGCTGCCGGACAGCGACGTGCTGGAGATCCGCCAGGTGGGCGAAGCCCTGCTGGCCGCTGCCGACGCCCGCCGGCTGATCGAAGAGGAACGCGACGACTACCTGCGTAGCCTGCAGCTGAGCCAGGAGCAGCTGCAACTGCAGGTCGCCGACCTGGAGGTCCTGCAGCGGCTCAATCATCGCCTGCTGCAGTTGCCCTCGTTGCCGCAGCAATTGCAGGAGATCCTCGCGGTCCTCTGCCGCTTCCACCAGACCTCCCTGGGCTGCGTCTCGCTGCTGGAAGACGGCAAGCCGCCGCAGCTGTATTTCGCGGCCGGTTTCTCGGCCGCAGATCAGGCGCAGCTGGCCACCCTGCCGCTGGCGGAAAGCGCCTGTGCCGCCGTGCTGCGTAGCGATGCCCGGGTGGTGGTGCCGGCGCTGGCGACCGCACCCGAGTTCGCCGCCCTGGCCGCGCTCGGCCAGCGCCTGGGCTTCGCCGCCCTGCATGCCGTGCCCCTGCGCAGCACCCTGCACGGCACCCTCGGCGCCATCACCGTCCACCTGCCGGAGGCCCGGGAACCTACGCCACGCCAGCAGCGCCTGGCCGATCTGTGCGCCTCCAAGGCGGTGCTGGTGATCGACCGCGCCCGCATCCAGGAGGCCGCCCTGCGCTCGCAACGCCGGCTGCGGGTGGCCCTGGAAAGCTCCCAGGTCTCCTTCGGCATCGCCGTGCCCGCTGCTGCGGATGCCTTCGGCTGGGACTATCTCAACCCTATCGGCGCCACCACCCTGGGCCTCGACGGCAACGCTGCGAACGCCCGCCTGCCCTGGGCCAGTGCGCGGATCCTGCAGCTCTGTGCGCAGCACCGGGCCGGCAAGGCGGCCTGGTCCGTCGAAGTGCAAGGTGCCGATGCCAGCGGCGCCAGTTGCTGGCTGCAGATCAGCGCCACGCCCTTCGACGGCAACGTGGCGGTCTGGTTTCTCGACATCAGCGAGCGCAAGCGCCAGGAGCAACAGCTGCGCGACAACGACCGGCAAAAGGACGAATTCCTCGCCGTGCTGGCCCATGAATTGCGCAATCCGCTGGCCCCCATTCGCCAGGCGGCGGCACTGATCGCCGCGCCCCAGGCCTCGGCCGAACAGCGGCAGCGCAATTGCCAGACCATCGAGCAACAGGTGGAACGCATGGGCGCCCTGCTCAACGATCTGCTGGACATCTCGCGCATCACCTTTGGCCGCATCACCCTGCACAACGCCTTCGTCACCCTGCAGACGGTACTCCAGGCCGCCGCCGAGGCGACCCTGGCGCCCATGCAGGAGAAGCGCCAGACCTTCGCGCTGCAAGTGCCCGAGGCGCCACTCTGGCTGCAGGCCGATCCGCTGCGCCTGGAGCAGATCTTCATCAACCTGCTGGGCAACGCCGCCCGTTACACCCCGGCAGGGGGGCGGATCACCCTCGCCGTGCAGGCGAGCGACAGCGAGGTGCGGGTGGATATCGCCGACAACGGCATCGGTATCGCCCCCGAGCGCCTGGCGAACCTGTTCCAGATGTTCGGCCAGATCGATCCGCGCCTTACCGAACGCTCGCCCGGGCTGGGCATCGGCCTGGCCCTTTCCCGCGAACTGGCGCGGCTGCATGGTGGCGACATCACCGTGACCAGCGCCGGCCTGGGTCAGGGCAGCCGCTTCACCGTGAGCCTTCCGCTGACCGCGGCGCCGCCCGCCAGCGCGCTGGAAGCCGTGGCCGCCGCCTCGGCAACGCCCACCACCCGCCGGATCCTGGTCGCCGACGACAACCCCGACATCGCCGACACCATCGCCGAACTCCTTGAGCTGGATGGCCACGAGGTGCGGGTCGCCTACGATGGCCAGCAAGCCCTGACCCTGTTCCAGAGCTATGGCCCCGAAATCGTCATCTCCGACATCGGCATGCCGGGCCTGACCGGTCACCAGCTGGCCCGGGCGATCCGCGCGACGCCGGCCGGCCAGGCGGTGAGGATGATCGCCATGACCGGCTGGGGCCAGGCCCAGGACCAGGCCGAGGCCCTGGCGGCCGGCTTCGATCATCACCTGACCAAGCCGGCCGATATTCAGACTCTCTATGCCCTGGTGGGCGCCTAGGCGTTGACCCGGCGCGAACCGGCCAGCCGCGTCAGCCCATAGAGCGCCACGCCCACCAGCAGCATCAGCCCGGCGCGCCACCAGGTCGCGGCGCCCTGCTGGGCCAGCAGCAGCGCACAGGAGCCCAGGGCCAGTACCGGAAAGAGCCAGTGGACGCGGAAATGCGCATGCTCGACCCGGTCGCGCTTGAGCACCAGCACCGCCAGGTTGGTGCTGATGAACACCACCAGGAGCAGTAGCACCACGGTTTCGGCCAGTACATCCAGGGTACTGGTATAGGTCAGGGCGATGGCCACCGCGGTGGTGGCGAGGATGGCGATCCCGGGGGTCTGCCGCCGCGGCAGCACCCGGCCGAGCACCGGCGGCAGCAGGCCCTGGCGGGCCATGCCATAGGCCAGGCGGCTGGCCATGATCATGGTCAGCAGTGCGCCGTTGGCCACGGCGATGAGCGCGATGACGGCGAACACCCGGGTCGGCACCCCCAGGCCCGAGGCACCGAGCACGTCCATCAGCGGTGCGCCCGACGCCTTGAGCTGGTCGACCGGCAGCACCAGGGCGGCGCCGGCGCCCACCAGCATGTAGACGATGCCGGCGATGACCAGGGCGCCAAACAGCGCTCGCGGATAGACACGGCTCACGTCACGCACCTCCTCAGCCAGATTGGCCGAGGTCTCGAAGCCGACGAAGGAATAGAAGGCCAGCAGCGAGGCACCGAGGATGGCCACGGTGGCCGAGGGCGCATCCACTTCCAGTAGCCGCGCCGGCTCGCCCTGTCCCTGGACGACGAACCAGGCCGCCGCCGCGACGACGATCACCAGGCCTGACAGCTCGATCAGGGTCATCACCAGATTGACCGACAGCGATTCCTTGATGCCCCGGGCGTTGAGCAGGCCGATGAGCACCAGGAAGGCCAGGCAGACCCAACTGGCGGGCCAGGGCACCAGTGCCTGCAGATAGCCACCGGCAAAGGCCACCGCCAACCCTGCCGCACTGGTAACCCCGGCGGCCAGCATCGAGAAGCCCACCAGGAAGGACAGCCAGGGCCGCCCGAAGGCTCTCTCGGCGAACACCGCCGCGCCCCCCGCCCTGGGGTACTTGGTGACCAGCTCGGCATAGGACGCCGCGGTCAGGAGGGCGAACAGCAGGGCGACTAGCAAAGGCGCCCAGATGGCGCCGCCGACCCGCCCGGCGATGGTACCCGCCAAGGCATAGACACCCGCACCCAGGACGTCACCGAGGATGAAGAACAGCAGCATGGGCAGGGTGATGGCGCGTTTGAGTGTCGCGGTTGCGGGGGAGGATTCCATGGCCATGCTCGAAGTGCTCCTGCGCGGTCCGTTCGGGAAGGATTCTGGCGGTCGCAAGGGCCGCCGCTTGCCTTCGTAGAGGTCGCCGACGGCAAGCGGGTTCCGAGGTGCCATCGCTCCTCCCCTGCCGCAAGGGGTCGTTTCCTCAGCGCCACACAACAGCCGCGTGCCAACCGCTGCCGTCGGCCGCCTCCCCTGCCCCGCTCTATCCCGGCGACTTCCGCGCCATGACCGTTTCGCTTGGTCGCCGCCGCGGCCTGGGCGGTACCCCGGCCGCTTCTTCCGCCCAGCGTGCCGATCAGCGGCCAGGGCTATCCGGCGTCGCACGGGGCCGCCACACTCTGGCGTTCTGGTGGTCGAAGGATGCCCAGACCCCTTTCTTCCGAGGATCCCCTGCAAGATGAGTGAGGCACCCCTGGCAACGCTGACGCGCGCGGAACTCGAAGCCGAGGTCCTGCGCTTGCGCGCCGCCCTGCTGTCCACCGAGGACCACGGCGTGGCCCCGACCGGCGCCATCCGCCGGCCCAGCAAGGCACGCAGCCGTGCCGTGCTGGAGAGCACCACCCAGTTCGCCATCGTGGTCTGCGACTCCGAGGGGCTCATTACCGACTGGAATCCCGGTGCCGAGCAGGTCATGGGCTGGACCGCCCAGGAGATGATCGGCCAGGATGCCTCGCGTTTCTTCACCCCGGAGGACCGTGCCAACCGTCGTGCCGAATACGAGATGGCCAAGGCCCTGCGCGACGGCAGCGCCATCGACGAGCGCTGGCACCTGCGCCAGGACGGGCAGCGCTTCTGGGCTTCCGGCGAGATGATGGCGCTGAACGATGACGACAACGAGCCCCTCGGCTTCGTCAAGATCCTGCGCGACCGCACCGATGAACACCTGGCGGGCCTTGCACTCAAGGAAACCCAGGAACGCTATCGCCTGGTCGCCGAAGCCACCAACGACGCCATCTGGGACTGGGACTTCGGCTCCGGGACGGTGCTCTGGAACGAGGCCCTGCACACGGCCTACGGCCATACCCCCACCGCGGTCGAATCGACCGGCGACTGGTGGCTGGGCCGGATCCACCCGGACGATCGCACCCGTATCGCGGCCTCCATCCATGCCGTGATCGATGGCGACGGCCTGGTCTGGACCGATGAATACCGCTTCCAGCGCGCCGACGGCTCCTATGCGCTGGTGTTCGACCGCGGCCGGGTGATCCGCGACAGCTACGGACGCCCGCTGCGGATGATCGGCGCCCTGCTCGACATGAGCCAGTTGCAGACGGCCGAGACCGCCCTGCGCAAGAGCGAGGAACGCTTTCGCGCCATTATCGAGACCATCGGTTCGGCCTTCGCCATCGTCCAGGTCAAGTTCGACGCCGACGACAAGCCCATCGACTACCGCTTCCTGGAAGCCAACCCGGCCTTCGAACGCCAGGCCGGGGTCAACCTGCGTGGCAAGTGGGTGACCGAATTCGCCCCCAACCTGGAGCAGTTCTGGTTCGAGACCTACGGCCACGTGGCCAAGACCGGCGAGCCGGCGACCTTCGAAAACTACGCCAATACCTTCGAACGCTGGTTCGATGTCCGCGCCGTACGGGTGGGCGATCCCGACGAGCGCCAGATCGCCATCCTCTTCAGCGACGTGACCGAGCGGCGCAACGCCGAGGAACGACTGCGCATCAGCGAGGCCCTGGCGCGGGAAAACATCGAGCGAGTGCAGCTGGCGTTGTCCGCCGGCGCCATCATCGGCACCTGGCACTGGGACCTGCCCACCGACCGCTTCAGCGTGGACGAAGCCTTCGCCACGGTCTTTGGTCTCGATCCGCGCCTGGGGCACGAAGGTCTGAGCCTGGCCCAGGTGGTGACCAACGTCCATCCCGACGACAAGGACGGTCTCGCGCACGCCATCGACGGGGTGATCGCCCAGGGCGGTCCCTTCGCCCACCAGTACCGGGTACGGCGCGCCGACGGCAACTACTACTGGATCGAGGCCAACGGCCGGGTCGATCACGCGGCCGACGGCACCCCGCTGCGTTTTCCCGGGGTGCTCATCGACGTCGAGGAGCGGCGGGCCATCGAAGCCGAACGGGACAAGGCCCTGGCCGCCTTGCGGACCCTCAACGAGACCCTGGAAATCCGGGTGGCCGAACGCTCGGCCGAGCTGATGCAGGCCGAGGAAAAGCTGCGTCAGTCGCAGAAGATGGAAGCGGTCGGCCAGCTCACCGGCGGTCTCGCCCACGACTTCAACAACCTGCTGGCCGGTATCTCCGGGGCCCTGGAACTGATGGAGACGCGCATCGCCCAGGGGCGGTTGCGCGAACTCGATCGCTACCTGATCGCCGCCCAGGGCGCGGCCAAGCGCGCCGCCGCCCTTACCCACCGGCTGCTGGCCTTTTCCCGGCGCCAGACCCTGGCCCCGCGGCCGGTGGACGTCAACCAGCTGATCGATGGCCTCACCGAACTCATCCAGCGCACCGTGGGTCCTGGCATCCAGGTGGAGACCGTCGGCGCCGCGGGCCTCTGGCCGGCCCTGGTGGACCCCAGCCAGCTGGAGAATTCACTGCTCAATCTCTGCATCAATGCCCGTGACGCCATGCCCGAAGGCGGGCGCATCACCATCGAGACCGCCAACCGCTGGATGGATCGCGAGACCGCCCGCGCCCAGGATCTGCCGGAAGGTCAGTACCTGTCGCTGAGCGTGACCGATACCGGAGTCGGCATTCCGCCCGAGGTCGCGGTGCGGGTGTTCGAACCCTTCTTCACCACCAAGCCCATCGGCCAGGGCACCGGCCTGGGGCTGTCGATGATCTATGGCTTCGCGCGCCAGTCGGGCGGTCAGGTGCGGCTCTACTCCGAAGTCGGCCAGGGCACCACCCTGTGCATCTATCTGCCGCGCTATCTGGGCGAGGCGCCGGCCAACGAAGGCCTGGCCGCACGTTTGGAGGTGGCCGGCAGCACCCAGGGCGAAACGGTACTCATCGTCGACGACGAGCCGACGGTGCGGATGCTGGTCGTGGATATCCTCGAAGACCTCGGTTACGCGGTGATCGAAGCGGCCGACAGCCTCACCGGCCTGAAGATCCTGCAATCGGACGTGTCGCTCGACCTGCTGATCACCGACGTCGGCCTGCCCGGCGGCATGAACGGCCGGCAGATGGCGGAGGCGGGACGGCAGTCGCGTCCGGGCCTGAAGACGCTGTTCATCACCGGCTATGCCGAGAACGCCGCCATCGGCAACGGGCATCTGGACCCGGGCATGGATATCCTCACCAAGCCCTTTGCCATGGACACCCTTGCGGCCCGGGTACGCGAGATGCTAGGCCTCTAGCACGCCGCGCTAGAAGCTGGCGCCGATTTTCAGCGCCACGGTATAGCCTTCCGCCCGGTTGCGCGTCTCGAATTCCTTGTAGGCGTGCAGCCAGATGGCCGGCAATCCCGAGGAGGGGTCGAAAAAGCTGAGCGCCGGCCCCAGTGCCAGGGTCCGGGCACGGTTGCCACGGGTCAGGCCGGGTGCGTCGTCGTCGCTGAGCTGGCGGTAGTAGTAGCCGCCCAGCCCCGCGGTCCAGGGACCGAAATGCTGGCCGACGGCGAATTCGTGGCGATACTCCACCCCGCTGCGATAGTCGGTGGCCGCGTTGCGCGCATTGATGTCGACCTGGAAGCTGGACGACAGCTCCAGTCCGCTCGGGCTGATGTAGCTGGCGTTGAGGATCGGCGAGACCGTCCAGTGGTTGGTCCCGGGGCTGACCAGCCGATCCTTGTCGTAGTCGCCGGTCGGCGCCTGGATCGACAGCTGGGTGTTGATGCCGACGCCGGGCGCCGGCTCCCAGGCGAGGATCAGCGGAATCAGCTGCAGGTCGGCGGGGCGGAACAGCTCGGCGCTGTCGCTGAACACCCGCTGGCCGCCGGCGTTGATGCCGAGATCGGCGTCCATGCGAAAGAACACCGAGATCGCCCCGAAGCCATAGCGCGCACCGAACAGCTGCTGGTCGGTCATGCGCAGGTAGGCCAGGCCGATGGCCAGGACATTGATGTTGAAATCGTTGCCATCGTCCTTGCCATGGCTGTCCTTGATCACCCGTGCCTGGTAGTCGCTGAAGCGCAGGCCGAAGGTACCGACGGGCGTCGACGGCGGCATGAAGCCGGCGCCGAAGTCCTGCACGCCGGCCGCGGTGGTCGGCATGCCCTTTTCGGTGGCATGGGTGGTGGTGGCCAGCGCGGCCAGCGACAGGACGGCGGCGCGGGTCAGCATTCCGGGCAGAGGCGGCATGGCGGGATTCCTCAGGGCATTCGAGCGGGCGAGCGAGGCCTCACCGGGTGCGTGAGCGCCCGGTCTTGGCATAGGGATCAGGGGAGGATCAGTCCGGCGCGGCGGCGACCTGTTGCGCGATCTGCGCCTTGCGGTTGACGCCGAGCTTCTCGTAGATGCGCCTCAGGTGATGGCGGACCGTGGCCGGCGCCATGCCCAGGTTGCGGGCGACTTCCTTGTAGGTCTGGCCGAGGGCGAAGCACTGGGCCACTTCCAGTTCACGGGCACTGAGGCGTTCCGCCGAGCTGCGCCGGCGCGCCTTGAGCAGCAGCAGATCGCCCAGCGGCTGGGCATCGAGCTGCAGGATACGGCCCTGGTAGGTGCCCTGGGGATCGCAGGCGGGCGGCAGGCGATTACCGTGCCAGCCCTCCCACTCCGCCGCCAGCAGGGCGGCGAAGCCGGGCTCCATGGACAGCAGCACGCCATAGCGATCGCACACCGCCAGGGTCGTTTCGTCGAAGCGACCCTGGCTGTCTCTCAGGGTCGCCAGGGTACGCAGGCAGCTCTCGCGCTCGGCATGCAGCAGGTGGGGCATCAGCCATTCCACCAGCTGGCATTCCAGGGCGGTGAAAGGCGTGGCGGGATCGTCGCGGAACAGCGTGAGGTGGACGCCCAGGCGGGTCTGGTCGTCGGTGAGCACGATGCGCAGACCATGGGCCAGGCCATATCGCTGAACCAGGGCGGCCAGGCTCGGCAGGGCCGTCTGGTCCTGGAAATCGAACAGCTGACAGCGGCCCTGCGCCCGATGCAGTTCGCCGAGGGTGTGGTCGTCGGCCTTGAGGGCGTCCCATTCCTGGGCATAGCTGCCGGGCAGACCCAGCAGAAAGGTGCTGTGCGCCACGGGGACGCCGTCGCGCCAGGCGGAGTTGCCCCACCAGGCCTTGTCGAAGGCGACCAGGCGCTGCAGCTGCTCCAGGGCCTGGGCATGGAATTCGGTGATGGCCCCGCCACGCAGGCGGGCTTGCAGCGCCAGGACGACCTGGCTGAAGCGAGCGACCACCGCGCTGGGCACGCTGCAGGAAACGACGGCTGACTGATCCATGCTACCCCCATTTTTTTGATTGTCTTTGGGTAGAACGCCGGCCTCAGAAGGGCCTGGCTTGGGTCTGAGTTTACCGTAGCGGGCCGGCGCGCCTATCGTTCAGATGCAGGATAGGCCGCCCTCTGCTACCGGCGCGCCCGCGCAACGGCCGCGCGCGAAGCGGGGTCCAACGCCCGCCGCCATCGTTCATCTGATCGATAGACCCACCCGAGCGCTCCGGCGAGGCTGGCGGCGACCCGGCCTCCATCCTGGCGCCCGGGACCACAGGAGAAGCCCCATGCACGACGTCTTCGCGCGCCTCACTCCCGAGGTTGCCGGCCTGCTGGCGCAGCTGGCCGCCCATCCGCAGCCGCCGCTGGACAGCCTCACCCCGCAGGAAGCGCGCGCCGCCTATGTGCAGCTGAGTCGCGCCCTCGGCCTGCCGCCAGCAGCGGTGACGCGGGTGGACGAGCTCGACGCGCCCGGTCCGCTCGGCCCCATCCCGCTGCGCCTCTACCGCCCCTACGCGGAAGACGATCGACCCCGCCCGCTGGTGGTCTATCTGCACGGTGGTGGCTGGGTGATCGGCGACCTGGACAGCCATGACTCGCTCTGCCGCCAGATCGCCCTGGGTACCGGCTATGCGGTGCTGGCGGTCCACTATGCCCTCGCCCCCGAGCATCCGGCCCCGGCGAGCCCTGACGATGTGCTGGCCGCCCTGCACTGGCTGGCCGAGGCCGGCGGCGCCTTGCACCTCGATCTCGACCGCGTCGCCGTGGCCGGCGACAGCGCCGGCGGTGGTCTTGCGGCCATGGCCGCGCTGCACCTGCGCGAAGGACCGCTCAGGCTCAAGGCCCAGGTGCTGATCTATCCCGGCGTCGACAACACCCCCGAGGCCTGGAATCATCCCTCGCGCATCGAGAACGCCGAGGTCCCGCCGCTGACCCGGCCGATGATGGATTACTTCTCCGGGATGTACCTGCAGGACGTGGACACCCGCGACCCACGGGTCTCGCCGCTCTATGCACCCTCCCACGCCAACCTGCCGCCGGCGCTGATCTTCGGCGCCGAATGCGACGCCCTGCGCGACGATGCCCGCCTCTATGCCCAGGCGCTGATCGGTGCCGGCACCGCCGTGGAGTACCACGAGCTGCCGGGCATGATCCACGGCTTCATCGAGATGCTCGGGGTCCTGCCGAGTGTGCGCTGGACGCTGGAGCGGATGAACGCCTTCCTGCGCGAGCAGCTGCAGGCCTGAGTTGGCCCGCGCGGGTCAGATCCGGCCGAACCAGTGCAGCACCAGCCGGTAGAGGTGCTGCGGCCAGCGCGACCACCAGCCGCCCTGCTCCACCGCCTCCAGGGCCACCAGCGGGCGGGTCTGCAGAATGCGGTCACCCTCCAGCAGCTCCAGGCGGCCGACCACGGCGCCCTGGGCGATGGGCGCCACCAGCGGCTCGTCCAGCACCAGGCGGTGTTGCGGCGGCTGCTGGCCCTTGGGTCGGGTGAGGACCACGTCCTGGGTCACGCCCACCGGCAGGCTCGCCCGCTCGCCTTCCCAGACCGCCGGGGCGCCCAGGGTCGCACCGGCCTTGTCTAGAGTCAGGTTGTCGAAGAAACGATAGCCATAGGTCAGCAGCTTCTGGGTGTCCGCCGCGCGGTTGTTGATGGAGTTGGAGCCGAACACCGCGGTGATCAGCCGGCGTCCGTCGCGCAGCGCCGAGGTCACCATGCAGTAGCCAGCCGCCTCGGTGTGCCCGGTCTTGAGGCCGTCCACGGTGTGATCGCGCCAGAGCAGCAGATTGCGATTGGGTTGGCGGATGCCATTCCAGGTGAAGTACTTCCTGGCATAGAGCTCATAGTAGGCCGACTCGTCCTGGATGATGGCGCGGGCCAGCAGCGCCATGTCGTAGGGCGAGGAGAAGTGCTCGGGATCGGGCAGTCCGGTGGGATTCATGAAGTGGCTGTCGTGCAGGCCGAGGCGCTGGGCCGTGGCGTTCATCAGGCTGGCGAAGCTCTCGTTGCTGCCGGCGATGTGCTCGGCCAGGGCCACGCTGGCGTCGTTGCCCGAATCGATGACGATGCCCTGCAGCAGATCGTGCACCGCCACCGGGGTGCGCGGATCGAGAAACATCCGCGAGCCCTCGGTGCGCCAGGCGTGCTCGCTGACGGTGACCTTGTCGTCGGCCTTGAGCTGGCCGGCCTGGATGTCACGGGTCGCCACATAGACGGTCATCAGCTTGGTCAGGCTGGCCGGCGGCAGGTGCTCGTGGGAATCCTCCTCGGCGATCACCTGGCCGGTGGTGGCATCCATCAGCACCCAGGCCTTGGCCGAGAGCTGGGGTGGCGAAGGAATCAGCACATTGGCGGCGGGCGCAGCGGCGGGCGCAGCCTCGACCTGGCCGAGCCAGGCGAGACCCAGGGCGGCGAGACCGAGGCAGAGCAAGGGGTGTTTCACGAGCGGCAGATCCGGTATGGCAGTGGGGCCCGCCATCCTGGGAGAGCCCTGCCCCGGTCTCAAATGAAGGAAAGTGAAGAAAAATTTAGGAAGCCGCGCCTCAGCCGGCGCTGGTGATGACCACCCGGGCGCCCAGCGGCTCGGCCGTCTCGATGTTCAGGCTGAAACCATGCAGGCGGACGATGGCCGCCACCAGTGACAGGCCCAGGCCGTAGCCGGGCTGCTGGCGACTGGCATCGCCGCGATAGAGCCGCCGCAGCACGCTCTCGCGCTCGGCTTCGGGAATGCCGGGGCCGTCGTCGATCACCTCGATGCGCACCGCCAGGCCGACGCCGCGCGCCACCAGCCGCACCCGTCCTCCCGCGGGGGCGAACTTGAGGGCGTTGTCGAGCAGATTGACCAGCGCCTCGAACAGCAACTCGGCGTCGCCCTGCACCTCCGGCAACGCCTCACCCAGTTCCAGGCTCAGGGTCTGGGCCTTTTCCTGGGCCAGGGGCTCGTAGAAGTCATGGGCCTGGCGCAACAGCGCGGCCAGGTCTAGGGGCGCGAAGGCCATGCGCCGCCGGGTGTCCTCCAGCTCGGAGATGCGCAGCAGGCCCTGGAAGCGCGACATGATGGCCTCGGTCTCGGCCAGGGCCTCGCCAAGGCTGTCGGCCTGGGGTTCGGCCAGCGGCAGTTGTTGCAACTGGTGCAGGCGCGCCCGCAGCCGCGTCAGCGGGGTGCGCAGGTCATGGGCGATGCCGTCGCAGACCCCCTTCACCTCGTGCATCGAGCGCTCCAGCTGGGCCAGTGTGGTGTTGACCGCATCGGCCAGCATGTCCAGCTCGTCATGGCGCGGCGACAACGGCAGCCGTTCTTCCAGATGACCGGCGACGATCCGCTCCAGGCTGCGTTGCAGTCGCTCGACGCGCCGCAGCGGTCGTCGCCGCAGCAGGTGCCAGCCGACCAGCCCGGGAATCAGGGTCAGCGACAGCCCCCAGAACAGCGCCTGGCCGATGATGCCGCCCACCGCCGAAATGGAACCGCCATCGCGGGCCAGCACCAGGATGCGGCCGTCCGCGCGGCGCTGCAGAAAGGCGTGGCTGCTGCGCGTTTCATCCAGGGCGTCGGTGGTCCTGAGGCCGCGCTGCAGGTAGTGCACCCGACCGTCGTCCGGCAGGTTGCGCAGCAGTTTGACCAGGTTGCCGGCGACATAGCGACCATCGGCCTCGAACAGGCCGTAGGCGTCGATACCGGGCATGGAATAGACCTCGCTGGCCTGCAACTCCCCCAGCAGGTCGGCGTCGGCCACCTTGCCGTAGTAGTGCGCCCGCTGCAGCAGGGTGCGCTCCGCCACGGCGCCCAGGTAGCCGGAGATCTGCCAGTAGAGCACGCCGGTGAAGACCGCGCCCCAGGCCACGAAGAGCAGCGCATAGAGCGCCAGCAGACGGCTGCTGCCCGAGCGCCAGCGCCTAGTGCGGGACGACGAGGACATAGCCGGCTCCACGGACGGTATGCACCAGCGGCCGCCCCGCTCGCTCGATCTTGCGTCTGAGCCGCCCCATGTGCACGTCGATGATGTTAGTGCCCGGATCGAAGTGATAGCCCCAGACCTGCTCGAAGAGCATGGTGCGGGTCACCAGTTGCCCGGCGTTGCGCATCAGGTAGGTGAGGATCTTGAATTCGGTGGGCAGCAGGGCGATGGCCTCGCCGGCACGGGTCAGGGTGTTGTCGATCAGGTCCAGGGTCAGCTCGCCCACCAGCAACTGGTGGCTGGCGGACTGGGCGGCCGGCCGCCTGAGCAGCGCCTCCAGGCGGGCCATCATCTCCACCAGGGAAAAGGGCTTGGTCAGGTAGTCGTCGCCGCCGCATCTCAGGCCGCGGACGCGCTCGTCGACATCGGACAGGGCGCTGAGCATCAGCACCGGGGTGGCGATGCCGAGGCCGCGCAGGGTGCTGACGATGGTCAGGCCATCGAAGTCCGGCAGCATGCGGTCGAGGGTGATGATGTCGTGGCCGCCGGCGATGGCCGCGGCCAGGCCGTCGCGGCCGGTGCGTTCCCAGCGTACCTGATAGTCTTGCGCCTGCAATTCGCTGGCGATGGCGTGGGCGGTCACCTCGTCGTCTTCGATGACCAAAGCCTGGGTCATGATGGCCTCTGGATCTGGCGCCCGGTCTGGCGGACCGGACACCCTAGGGAAAACGTCCAGGCCGGTAAATTAAATTTTTCTTCATTCGGACTAACGCGCTTCCGCCCTGCCCACGGTCTATCGTCGGTCTTTTCACCCTGGAGTCCTCACCATGTTTCGACGTCTGCCCACCCTCGCCCTTGGCGCCCTGCTGCTGGCCTCCACGCCGCTGCTGGCCGCGCAACCCGTCACCACCCTCACGGTGCTGAGCTCGGGCGGCATCATGGGCGCCATCCGCGAAGTCGCCCCGGCCTATGAAAAGGCCACCGGCGTGAAACTGGACATCGCCGCCGCGCCGTCCATGGGCGACACGCCCCAGGCCATCCCTCAGCGCCTGACCCGCAACGAGCCGGCCGACGTGGTGCTGATGGTGGGTTCGGCGCTGGACAAGCTGGTCGCCAACGGCCAGGCGCTCAAGGACAGCCGCGTCGACCTGGGCCAGTCGTTCATCGCCCTGGCGGTGCGCAAGGGCGCGCCCAAGCCGGACATCTCCACCATGGACGCCTTCAAGCAGAGCCTGGAGAACGCCCAGTCGGTGGCCTATTCCGATAGCGCCAGCGGTGTCTACCTGTCGCATATCCTGTTCCCGCGCATGCAGCTGAGCGATGCCTTCAAGGCCAAGGCGCGCATGATCCCCGCCGAGCCGGTGGGCGAAGTCGTCGCCCGCGGTGACGCACAGCTGGGCTTCCAGCAACTGAGCGAATTGAAGCCGGTGCAGGGCATCGACATCGTCGGCCTGATCCCCGACCAGGCGCAGAAGATGACCCTCTATTCCGGCGCCGTGGTCAGCAAGAGCACGCACCCGGATGCGGCTCGCGCCCTGCTGCAGTACCTGGCCTCGAAGGACGCCGCCAAGGCCATCCAGGACAGCGGTCTCAAGCCCATCCCCGCCCAGCCATAAGCGCCAGGCCGCCGGCGTCAGACGAAGAAGGAAATGGCGCCGGTGGCCAGGGCGAGTACGGTGATGACCAGGGAGGTCAGGACCGCCCATTTGACGGTGGCCTTCTGGAAGTCGCCGATGTCGCGGTCGACCATGCCCACCAGCAGCAGTGTCGAGGCCACCAGCGGACTCATCAGGTGCACCGGCTGGCCCAGCACCGAGGCGCGGGCGATCTCCACGGGATCGATCCCATAGGCCGCGGCGGCATTGGCCAGGATGGGCACCACGCCGAAGTAGTAGGCATCGTTGGACAGCACGAAGGTCAGCGGCATGCTGGTGATGGCCACCACCAGCGGGAACCAGTGGCCCCAGGCCGGCGGAATCCAGTCGACCAGGGTCTGGGCCAGGGCATCGACCATCTTGGTGCCGGAAAAGATGCCGGCGAAGATGCCCGCGGCGAACACCAGCAGCACCACGGTCATGGCGTTGCCGGAATGCGCCAGGATGCGCGCCTTCTGCAACTCCAGCTGCGGGTAGTTGATCATCAGCGCCAGCACGAAGCCGATCATGAACAGGATGGCCGCGTGCATCACGCCCATGACCAGGGCGGTCATCACCGCGATCACCAGCACCAGATTGACGTAGGCCAGTCGCGGCCGCTTGTTCGGCGAGTCGCCGAGGATCTCCTCGATATAGCACTTGCCGCCCGCTGCCCCGCCGCTTTCCAGGGCGACGTTGCCGATCCGCGCGCGCTCGCGGCGACCGAGCAGGAAGGCGGTGAAGACCACCCAGGCCGCCCCGCCGATCACCGTGGGCAGCATGGGAATGAAGTAGGCGGTGGCGTCCAGCCCCAGCGCGGCGATGGCGCGGGTGGCCGGGCCGCCCCAGGGACTCATGCCGCTCATGATGCTCAGCGAGAGCATGGAGACGGTCGCCAGCACCATGGGATTCATGCCGATGCGCTTGTACAGCGGCAGCATGGCCGCGCAGGTGATCATGTAGGTGGTGGTGCCGTCGCCGTCCAGGGCCACCAGCAGCGACAGCAGCGCGGTGCCGATGGCGATCTTCACCGGGTCGCCGTTGACCCGCTTGAGGATCTTGCGGATCAGCGGATCGAACAGTCCGGCATCGATCATCAGGCCGAAGAAGAGGATGGCGAACAGCAGCAGCGCCGCCGAGGGCGCCACCATCTTCAGGCCGTCGAGCATCATCTTGCCGGTGGTGGGGGCGAAGCCACCGATGAGGGCGAAGACGATGGGCACCACGGTGAGCGCCACGATGGGCGACAGACGTTTGCTCATGATCAGGTAGGTGAAGGTCACCACCATGATCAGACCGAGAAGCGCGAGCATAGGCATATCCCTGGTTCTTGTTGTGGGTCTGGCCAGACGAAGGCCAGCCGATCCCCGCCCCCGGCCAGCTGACGGCGCGGAGGTGGGAGTGCAGCGGTAGCGGGGTTGGAACGATCAGGCGTGGGGACGGGCGTCCGGTGCCGTCCACTCGGCGGCCTCGGGCACCGCCAGGGGTTCGGCCTTGCCACTGGCCAGGGCACGCATCAGCTTCTCGCGATCGCAGGCGCCCTCGCTCAGCGCGATCACCACGGTGGCGACGGCGTTGCTGGCCAGGCTGGTCAGGGCGCGGGCCTCGGACATGAAGCGGTCGATGCCGATGAGCAGGGCCAGACCGGCCAGGGGAATGTCATGGATCACGGTGAGGGTCGAGGCCAGGGCGACGAAGCCGCTGCCGGTCACCCCTGCCGCACCCTTGGAGGACAGCAGCATGATCGCCAGCATGGTCAGGGTCTGGCCGATGGTGAGATCGATGTTGCAGGCCTGGGCGATGAAGACCGCGGCCAGCGACAGGTAGATGGCGGTGCCGTCCAGGTTGAAGGAGTAGCCGGTGGGCAGCACCAGGCCGACCACGCCCTTCTTGCAGCCCAGGCCTTCGAGCTTCTGCAGCATGCGCGGCAGCACCGGCTCGGTGGACGAGGTGCCGAGCACCACCAGGAATTCCTCGCGGAAGTAGCGCAGCAGCTTCCACAGGCTGAAGCCGCGCGAGCGGCACAGCGCACCCAGCACCACGAAGACGAAGAAGGCGCAGGCGATGTAGAGGGTGGCGATCAGCTTGGCCAGGGAACCCAGCGAGGTGATGCCGTACTGGCCGACGGTGAAGGCCAGGGCGCCAAAGGCACCCACCGGGGCGAAGCGCATCAGGTAGCCGAAGATGCGGAAGACCATCTGCGACGCCGACTCCAGCACCTCCAGCACCGGCCGGCCGCGCTCGCCCATGGCGGAGAGCGCGAAGCCGCACAGCACGGCGATGAACAGCACCGGCAGCACCTCACCCTTGTTGAACGCCCCCATGAAGGTGTCCGGGATGATGTGCATGAAGAAGTCCACCACGCTGAGCCTGGCCGCCGACGCCGTGTACTGGGCGATGCTGGCGGTGCTCAGGGTCGCGGGATCGATGTTCATGCCCACGCCGGGCTGGAACAGATAGACCGCGCCGAGGCCGATGAACAGGCTGATGACGGTGAGCACCAGGAACAGCAGCAGCGTCTTGCCCATCAGCCGACCCAGAGCGCTCTTGTCGGTCATGCCGGCGATGCCGGTGACGATGGTGCAGAACACCACGGGGGCGATCATCATCTTGATCAGCTTGATGAAAGCATCACCCAGGGGCTTGAGCGCGACGGCCTGTTGCGCCCAGAAGTGACCGACCAGCACCCCGAGGACCACGGCGCAGAGGATCTGGAAGTACAGCGATTTGGCAAGTTTCATGGGGCATCACCGTTTATTGAAGTTGTGCGGATGCGCTGGTGGGGTGGGTTCTTAGAGCCTGTTCATAATCTCGCGAGCTAGAGCCAAACAAGGCCTGGGCGGCCCCACGAAAATGGCTGAGGAAGCGGAGTTTACGAGTGGTAAATGAGCATTCCGAAGCTCTTTTCAATACGGATTGGCCGACGCGCAGCAGATTCTGAACAGGCTCTTACGTCAGCCGGCGAGCCTCCGCGCGGTGGGCGCGTAGACATGGCCGGCGAACAGGCGGCGCGCGGTCCGGACGACCGAGGCCTGGATGGTAGTGCCGTCCGCGCCGCCGCGCGACAGCACGACATCGATCCCGCCGCTGGGATGCTCCAGGCGGACGTCGGTCAGCGCTCGTGCCGACTCGCCGAGCAGCGCCAGCACCACCGTTTCCGCGGTGACGCAGGCGGTGGCCAGGCCGATCGAGCCGGTGATGGCCAGGGCGCGGTGGCAGCTGTGCGGCATGAAATAGCGGACCTGCAGGGTGCCGCCGTGCTGCGGCCGGGAGACCAGTACCGGCTTGGGGATCACCTTGCCGCTGACATCGCCAAGGCCCATGGCCCGACCCGCCTGCAGACGCAGGGCTTCCAGCCGCGCCAGCAGCGCCGTGTTGGCGTCCAGCTCGGCCGGCCGCTCGCTGCCGGTCACGCCCAGGTGGCGGGCGTCGACGACCATCATCGGCATGGCCATGTCGATGCAGGTCACCGGCACGCCGTCGAAGACATCGGTAGCCTGGCCGGTGGGAAACAGCTTGCCGGTCTTGCTGCCCACGGCGTCGAGAAAGGTCAGCTGCACCGGCGCGGCGGTACCGGGCACGCCATCGATGGCGGTGTCGCCTTCATAGCGCACCAGGCCGCCGGGCGTATGCACCAGCGAATCGACGAAGCTGTTGGTGTTGAGGTTGCGGATGCGCACCAGGGTCTTGCCGTCTTCAGCGGCCACCAGCCCCTGCTCCACGGCGAAGGGACCCACGGCGCAGAGCATGTTGCCGCAGTTGGGCGCGGTATCGACGCGGCGCTCGGCGACCATCACCTGGACGAAGAGATAGTCCACGTCGGCATCGGGATGGCTGGACGGGCTGATGATGGCGACCTTGCTGGTCTGGGGGCTGCCGCCACCGATGCCGTCGATTTCCAGTTCGTGCCCGGCACCCATGAGGTCGATCAGCATCTCGTCGCGCTGGACGGGATCGCTGGGCAGGTCGCTGGCGAGGAAGAAGGGGCCCTTGGAGGTGCCGCCTCGCATGAGAACGCAGGGAATACGTTGCATGACTGCTAACTCTTGTTGATCAATAGCGGTTATTGATGTTCTGGGAACAAGATTGGCAGTCCCGAATAAATCTATCCAATGCAAATATCGTCGCTATTATTCCACCTGGATAATCAATTACGACGAGGTTCCGAGGCAGGGTAATCATGGACTACGAGCTGCAAGACATTCGATCTTTCGTGAAAATCGCCGAACTGGGCAGCTTCCATGAGGCCGCCGACGCCCTGCACCTGTCGCAGCCGGCCCTGAGCCGGCGTATCAAGAAGCTGGAAGACGGCCTGGGCACGCCCTTGCTCGAACGCACCACCCGTCGCGTCGGCCTCACCAGCGTCGGTCGCGATTTCCTGCCCAAGGCGCGGCGACTGTTGGACGACTTCGAGGATTCCATCCTCAGCATCCGCGAACTGGCCGAGCGCCAGACCGGCCAGGTCACCCTGGCCTGCATCCCTACCGCGGCCTTCTACTTCCTGCCCTCGGTGATCCGCCAGTACAACGAGCAATACCCCAAGATCCGCATCCGCCTGCTGGACCTCAGCGCCAACGACGGCCTGGAAGCCGTGCTGCGCGGCGAGGCCGACTTCGGCATCAACATGCTCAGCGGCCAGCACCCGGACATCGAATTCGTGCCCCTGGTGCAGGAGCAGTTCGTGCTGGCCTGCCGGCGGGACCACGAACTGGCCGGGCGACCCTCGATCAGCTGGGCCGAGCTGGTCGAGCACCGGCTGATCGGCGTGGGGCGCCTGAGCGGCAACCGGGTGCTGCTCGACCATGCTCTCTCCGCGCGGGGCATTCGCCCCAAGTGGTTCTACGAGGTGCAGCACCTGTCCACCTCCCTGGGCATGGTGGAAGCCGGCCTCGGCGTCTCGGCCATGCCCAGCCTGGCCATGCCGGATGCCGACCACCCGACCCTGGTCAGCGTGCCCCTCACCGATCCTGAGGTGACCCGTACCCTCGGCCTGGTCTCGCGCCGCGGCGCCTCGCTGTCGCCCGCCGCGGAAAAATTCGTCGCCATCCTGCTCGGCCAGTGGAAGACCGAACAGCCCTAGTCCGCGCCATGCACGCGCCCCTGGCCTGAACAGCAGCGGCCAAGCGCCAGTATCCAGTGAACGTCGTGTCCCCTCGGGCGGTCTGTTGGCTGCAACAACTGGTTACGGTCAGGTCCGCTCATGTCCTTTGCGCTGAAGTCGCATCGTTCTTCTCCTTGCCCGGGGAGCACCTCGAAGCGCCGCTCCGCCGTCGGAGCGCTGGCCGGGCTGCTGCTCGCCGCTTCGCTCACGGGCTGTTCGCCGCTGCAGCACGGCTTTCTCGCCCCGGCCGGCCTCGCCGCCAGCGGCGAACGCGACCTGCTGCTGTGGATCGTCGGCCTGACGCTGGTGGTGGTGCTGCCGGTGATCCTGCTCACCCCGCTGATCGTCTGGCGCTATCGCCACGGCAACACGCGCGCCGCCTACCGGCCGCGCTGGGAATTCTCCTGGCTGCTGGACGTCTTCGCCTGGGGCGTGCCGGCGCTGATCGTCGCGGTGCTGGCCTTCCTGGTCTGGACCCGCACCCACAGCCTGGACCCCTATCGTTCACCGACGCCCGGCGAGGCGCCGCTGGAGGTCCAGGTGATCGGCCTGGACTGGAAGTGGCTGTTTCTCTATCCCGAACAGGGCATCGCCACGGTCAATGAGCTGGTCTTGCCGGCGGGGCGGCCGGTACAGCTCAGGCTCACCAGCGATACGGTGATGCAATCCCTGCTGCTGCCGCGCCTGGGCGGCCAGATCTACGCCATGGCCGGCATGCAGACCCAGCGCTATTTGCAGATTCCGGCGCCCGGCCAGTTCGAGGGCCGCAATGCCCAGTACAGCGGCGAAGGTTTCCAGGACCAGCACTTCCCGATCCGGGTGCTGGCGGAGGCGGATTTCCAGGCCTGGACCCGACAGGTCGGTCAGGCCCGCGAAGCCCTGGACTGCGCCCATTACCAGGTGCTGGCCCGCCCCGGCACCCTGGAGCAGGCCGCCGAGTGGCGCCTGACCCAACCCGCCCTGTTCGCCTGGGTGCTGGCGCGCTATCGCCAGGACCCGGTACCGACCTGTGCCACCTTTACCGGAGCCGCCCATGACTGATTCCTCGGCCCTCTGGCACCTGCTGTTCGGCCGCCTGGGCTACGACGCCCTGCCCTTCTACAGCCTGATCGCCACCTGCGGCGCCAGCGTGGTGATTCTCGGCGGCCTGGCTACCGCCGCGGTGATCACCTGGCTCGGCAAATGGCGCTATCTCTGGCAGGAGTGGTTCACCAGCCTGGACCACAAGCGCATCGGCATCATGTATGTGGTGCTGGCACTGGTGATGTTCAGCCGCGGCGTAGTGGAAGGCGTGATGATGCGTACCCAGCAGGCGCTGGCCATCGATGCGCCGGGCTACCTGCCGCCGGAACACTTCGGCCAGCTGTTCAGCACCCACGGCACCATCATGGTGTTCTTCGTCGCCATGCCCTTCCTCACCGGGCTGATCAACCTCGTCATGCCGCTGCAGATCGGCGCCCGCGACGTGCGCTTTCCCCTGCTCAACGCCATCAGCCTCTGGCTGACCGTGGCCGGTGCCGCCCTGGTGATGGTGTCCCTGGTGCTGGGGCGCTTTTCCACCGGTGGCTGGAGCGGCTACCCGCCCTATACCGGCATCGCATACCAGCCCGGCGTCGGCCCGGATTACTGGATCTGGGCGCTGACCCTGAGTTCCCTCGGCAGCACCCTCACCGGCCTCAACTTCGCCGTCACCCTCTACAAGGAAAGGGCGCCGGGGATGCGCCTGTTCCATATGTCGCTGTTCAGCTGGACGGCGCTATGCACCAGCATCCTGATGATCTTCGCCATGCCGCCGCTGACCGTGGCCACCCTGCTGCTGGCCCTGGACCGCTACCTGGACTTCCACTTCTTCACCAATACCCAGGGCGGCAACCTGATGAACTACATCAACCTGTTCTGGCTATTCGGCCACCCGGAGGTGTACATCCTGATCCTGCCGGCCTTCGGGGTGTTTTCCGAGGTCTTCGCCACCTTTTCCACCAAGCGGCTCTATGGCTACCACTCGCTGGTCTGGGCCACCCTGGTGATCGCCGTGCTGTCCTTTACCGTGTGGCTGCACCACTTCTTCACCATGGGCCAGAGCCCCAGGATCAACGCCGCCTTCGGCATCGCCACCATGCTCATCGGCATTCCCACCGGGGTGAAGATCTACGACTGGATGGCGACCATGTTCCGCGGTCGCATCCGCCTGACCACGCCGCTGATCTACGCGGTGATGTTCATCATGCTGTTCGTGATCGGCGGCCTCACCGGCATCACCCTGGCCACGCCGCCAGTGGACTATCAGGTGCACAACACCGTCTACCTGGTCGCCCACTTCCACAACATGCTGATCCCGGGAATGCTGTTCGGCATGCTGGCGGGCTACCACTTCTGGTTTCCCAAGGCCTTTGGCTTTCGCCTCGACGAGCGCTGGGGCCGCATCGCCGCGCTGAATTTCGGCCTGGGCTTCGTCCTCGCCTTCATGCCCCTGTATGTGCTGGGCGTCTCCGGTCTGCCGCGGCGCAGCCAGGCCATCCACAACCCCGATTTCGCCCCGCTGCTGTGGGTCGCCGAACTCGGCGCTGTGGTGCTGCTGGCCGCCCTGGGCAGCCTGGTGATTCAGCTGGTGGTGAGCATTCGCCGCCGCGACAGTGCGCGGGTGCCGGCGGGTGATCCCTGGAACGGCCGCACCCTCGAATGGGCGGTCGCCGCGCCGCCGCCGGAGTACAACTTCGCCGTGCCGCTGCCGATCAACGACCGCGACCCCTTCACCTGGCTCAAGGAACAGTGCCTGGCCTACGACCGGCCGCGGACCTATGCCGATCTGGTGCTTCCCAGGAACAGCGCCGTACCGGCCATCGTCGGCGCGGCGGGCTTCGCCTGCGCCTTCGGCCTGGTCTGGCACATCGGCTGGATGGCCGTACTGGGGCTGCTGGTGGCCTGGGGCGCGGTGATCGCCCGCAGCTTCCAGCGTGATACCGAGCGACTGATCTCGGCGGCGGACGTTCGGCGCGAGCATGAGGCCTGGCTGGATGAGGTCGCCGCGACCCGCCCCGTCACGCGCGACGAGGAAACCGGGCCGGGCAATCGTGGCCTGGCGGAGATGGGGCCATGAGTTCGCGTGATATGAACCACGCCGGCCTCAACGTCGGTCACACCGATCACGCGACCCACGCCGAGGCCGAATACTCGCTGTTCGGCTTCTGGATCTTCCTGATGAGCGACGCCCTGGTGTTCGCGCTGCTGTTCGCCATCTATGCGACGCTGCAGCACGCCACCGCCGGGGGACCGGTGGCCCGGGACGTCTTCGAGATTGGCAGTGTCACCGTCCAGACCCTGGTGCTGCTGGCCAGCAGCTTCACCTACGGCCTGGCGTCGCTGGCGATGAAGTACCACGAGGGTCGCCTGCGGCCCCTGGTAACCTGGCTGCTGGTGACGCTGGCCCTGGGGCTGGTGTTTCTCGGCCTGGAGGTGCACGACTTCCTCGGCATGGCGGACAAGGGCGCCCTGCCCCAGCGCAGCGCCTTTCTCTCGGCCTGCTTCGCCCTGGTGGGCATGCACGGGGTGCACGTCGCCAGCGGCTGCCTGTGGCTGGTGGTGATGCTGGTGCAGCTCAGGGTGTTCGGCCTGGATACGCCGGTGAAGACCCGGCTGATGCGCCTGGGGCTGTTCTGGCATTTTCTCGATATCGTCTGGGTCGCCATCCTGTCGGTGGTCTACCTGCAGGGGCTGTTGCCATGAAGCGTGACAACTATCGCCGCGAGCTGGCGAGCTATGTGATCGGCCTGGTGCTGGCGGTGACGCTGAGCCTGGTTCCCATCGGCCTGGTGCTCTTCCCGACCTGGCCGCGCGGGACCACCCTGGGCGTCATCTTCGGCCTGGGGCTGCTGCAGATTCTGGTGCACCTGCGCTGCTTTCTGCATATCAGCCTGGGGCGTTCGCACCGCCACGACCTCTGTCTGCTGCTGTTCACCAGCCTGATCCTGGTGCTGATGGTGGTAGGTAGTTTGATCGTGCTGGGCGATCTTCATCACCGCATGGGTTGATAACGGTCGCCGTCCCGAAAGACGGCAACCGGATCGTCACCCACCTTACTGGGTGCGCGTCACCCGCCAGACGGTATTGGCCAGGTCGTCGGCGATGATCACTCCGCCACGTTGGTCCACCGCCACCCCGACCGGTCGGCCGCGGGTCTTGCCATCGTCGCCAAAGAATCCGGTGGCGAAGTCGATGGGCTCGCCGGCCGGACGCCCCTGCTGGAAGGGCACGAAGACCACGCGGTAGCCCACCGGCTTGTCGCGGTTCCAGCTGCCGTGTTCGCCGACGAAGACGCCATCGGTGAACTGACCGCCCACCGCCGCGGTGGCAAAGGTCACGCCCAGGGCGGCGACGTGGGAGCCCAGGCTGTAGTCGGGCTTGATGGCCGCGGCCACCTTGGCCGGATTCTGCGGCTGGGCGCGGGTGTCGACGTTCTGCCCCCAGTAGCTGTAGGGCCAGCCATAGAAGCCGCCTTCGCGGATGGAGGTCAGGTAGTCCGGCACCAGGTCCGGGCCGATTTCGTCGCGCTCGTTGGCCACCGCCCACAGCTGGCCGCTGTCGGGCTGGATGGCCAGGGCGGTGGGATTGCGCACCCCGGTGGCATAGCTCTTGTGCGCGCCGCTCTGGGCATCGATCTGCCAGATCACCGCGCGATCCACCTCGACATCTATGCCGCGCTCGCCGACGTTGCTGTTGGAGCCGATCCCCACATAGAGATAGCGACCATCGGCGCTCGCGGCGAGGGACTTGGTCCAGTGGTGATTGATCGCCGCCGGCAGATCGACCAGCTTGTCCGGCGCGCCGCTGGCCTGGGTCTGGCCGTCCTGGTAGGGAAAGCTGACCAAGGCGTCCTGGTTGGCCACGTAGATCCGCCCATTGGCGAAGGCCAGGCCATAGGGCGCATTGAGATTCTCGGCGAACACCGTCTTGAGTTCGTACTTGCCATCGCCGTCGGCATCGCGCAGCAGGGTCAGGCGATTGCCACCCTTCACCTGGGTGTTGCCCTGGGCCTTGATGTAGCCGGCGATGACATCCTTGGGCTTCAGCTTGGGCGCGTTGCCGCCGCGGCCCTCGGCCACCAGGATGTCGCCATTGGGCAGCACCAGCATCTGCCGCGGAATGCGCAGGTCAGTGGCGATGGCGTTAATGGTGTAGCCCTGGGGCACGGTGGGCGTGCGATCGCCCCAGGGGGCCGGTTCGGCGATCTTCATGCTCGGTAGGAGGCCGCGCTGGGGTTCGGGCAGCTTGGGATCGGGTCCGCGCGCCTGGGTGTCGGCACCGCCTTCGTTGCCGCAGGCGGCCAGCAAGACAGCCAGACCAAGGACGCTCAAGGCTCTTGGAGTGCTCATCGAACCACCTCCGAACGCAGGTTGGAGAGCGCGATCCAGGCCGCCACCAGGCTCAGCACCGAGACCACCACCGAGAGGATCAGCCCGGCGGGCATCACCGCCCAGGCGTCCTTGGCATGCTCGAAGGCATTGACCAGCCCCAGCGCCCAGGCCAGCAGCAGCAGGAGGAAATAGGCCGCCGGCCGGCGACCGCGGAAGCGCGCGCCGAACAGATTGCCGAGGGCGAACAGCAGGGCCAGCCCGGACAGCAACAGCGCCCCGGCGATCAGCCAGGCGGCGAAGTTGGCCCACTGGATCTGCATCGTCTGGTAGTAGGCGATATCGCTGAGCAGGCCGCCGATGAACAGCGGGACGGAGCCAGCCAGCAGCAGCGCGTGCAGCGGGCCGGGCCGGACAGGGTGGTAATGGTGGGCAGCTACGGTCACTGACAACTCCTTTTCTAGACGGGACGTGGCAGGGCCGGGCAGCCACTGCGCGACGCAAGACGCACTGAAAAGGATTGCGCGCGCCCGGGGTTAGTTCAGCCGCTTCGCCTGGCGGACACCTCTTGCAAAAGAAGAGATAATGACAGTCTCGTTGCAGCCACGGCCTCTGCCAGGCGCCTGTCCGGCAATGCCGCCCGTGTAACCCGCTGTCCAGCTGCCGACCGAAGGGCTGGACGTCACCCCGTCCACAGGAATCTTTCGCGCATGACCTCTTCCCGGTCCGTCGATCAGGCCTCCCGGCGCGCGGCCATCGTCCTCGCCTGCTGCCTGCCCAGCGACGTGCTGCTCTACCTCGTCCTGCCCATGTACGCTCCGGTCTTCGGCATCACCCTGATCGAAGCCGGCATCCTGCTGGCCGCCAACCGGGTGATCCGCATCGTCGGCTATCGCTATGTGGTGCAGCTCTATGCCCGCTGCGGCGATCGGCGCAGCCTGGTGGTGGCCGCCGCGGTGGCCGCGCTCTGCGCCCTGGGCAACGCCAACCTCTCGGGCTTCTGGGCGTTGCTGGGGCTACGCCTGGCCTGGGGCCTGAGCTTCGCCACCTTCAACCTGTCCACCCAGGTACTGGCCACCGCCGACCCGGCCGGCGCCGCCCGGCGCACCGGCACCTCCCGCGCGCTGATCGCCATCGGCCCCATGCTCGCCCTGTCCGCGGGTGCCTGGCTCACCCTGCAATACGGGCCGCGCGCGGTGCTGCTGCTGAGCAGCGGTCTCTGCCTGATCGGGCTGCTGCTGGCCCTGGGGCTGCCGCGCGCCGGTCACGAATTGCCGGCGCCCGGGCGGCGCCTGCGCTGGCCGGATCGCATCGTCACCTGGTCCTTCATCGAGGGCGTGACCCTGGACGGTCTGTTCATCTTCGGCCTGTCGGCCTTTTCCCAGGCGGTACTGGGCGGCGATGCCGTGCTGGTGGCCGGGCTGCTGATGGCGCTGCGCTATGTGTCCGACATGCTGCTCAGCCCGCTCGGCGGTCGGGCGGCGGATCGCTATGGCGCGGCGCCCATGCTGGTGGTCTGCTCGACGCTGACCGCGCTGTTCCTGATCGCCTTCGGCTTCCACTGGCTGATCCTTGGCGCCGGCGGCGTGCTCATCCTGCGTGCCCTGCAGATCCCCCTGGTGGTGACCCTGGTCGCCACTCGCCATCCCGGTCAGGCCCGGCTGCCGGCGCTGGCCTCCAACGCCATGTGGCGCGACGTGGGTGCCAGCGTGGGGCCGCTGCTGGCGGGCGTGCTCATCCCCCTGGTGCCTTCGACCCTGCTGTATCCGCTGTCCGGCCTGGCGATCCTGGTCAGTTCCCTGGCCTGCCTGAAATTGAAACCGGCTGCCGCGTAGCTATCCTTACCCTGGCGTCCGTGGCGGACGCCAGGTTTTGCCTGCCGCTACTTGCCGTGAGCCTGCAGCACCGGCTCGCTGACGCCCTTGACGCCGACTAGGGTCAGGCTGGTCAGCAGCACGTTCTGCGGCCCCTGGTAGGCATCCACCGGCTTGTACCACTCCGCCAGCGAGTGGGCACTGCCGCCCTCCCCGCCGCCGCTGATGGTCATGGCCGGCACGCCCAGGGACATGGCGGTGTTGGAGTCGGTGCTACCACCGCTCAGGGTGACCTTGGCGCCGTTGGTGACTGCGGCGATGGCGCGCTGCGCCGTCTGCACCATGGGCGAATCCTCCGCCGTGCCACCGGCCGGACGATCACCGATCAGCTTGATGTCGACCGAAATCTGATCGGTGTCCCAGCGCTTGTTCTCTTCCTTCACCGCGTCCTGCACCAGGGCCAGTATCTCCTTCTCTTCGGCCAGCAGCGCGGCCTCCTCGTTGGATCTCATGTCCAGGGTCAGGCGCGCTTCGCCGGCGATGGCATTGACCGAGGTGCCGCCCTGCACCGTGCCCACGGTAAAGGTGGTCTTGGGCTCCTTGGGCGGACGCACCTCGGCGATCTTGGCGATGGCACGACCCATGGCGTGGATGGCGCTGGGTCGACCGAACTCGGCGAAGCTGTGGCCACCCGGGCCCTTGAAGGTCATCTCGTAGCGGTGGCTGCCGGTGCCGCGATTGACGATCCGCCGCACGTCGATGCCGTCCACCGAGATGAAGCCGTCGATGCCCTGGCGATCCTTGAACAGGGCCTTCACCCCGCGCAGGTTGCCCAGCTCCTCCTCGCCCACGGTACCGACGAAGATCAGGTCGCCCACGGTCTCGATGCCGCTCTTGTTCAGGGCGTCGATCACCGACAGCAGCGCCGCCAGGCCCCGGGCGTCATCGCCGATGCCAGGGCCGTAGGTCTTGCCGTCCTTTTCCTTCAGGGTCAGGTCGGTGCCCTCGGGGAACACCGTATCCAGGTGCGCCGAGACCACCAGCTGCGGACCCTGGCCACTGCCCTTGCGGGTGGCGATCACATAGCCTTCCGGGGCGATGCTGGCGTCCTTGAGCCCCAGTTCCTGGAATCGCTTGAGGTAATACTCGGCGCGCACCTTTTCCTTGAACGGCGGCGCGGGAATCTGGGCGATGTGCTTCTGTTCCGTGAAGGTGCGGCCGTCATCGGCGCGCAGCGCGTCCAGCGCCTTGGTGACCCGGGCATCGCCCTGGACGGCAGACAGGGAACCCTCGACGCCCGGCGCGGCGGCCAGGGGCAGCGCCAGGGTGGCGGTCGCGGCAGTAAGCACTAGAGCGGAAAAGCGGTTGGCCAAGGCCGAACGAGCAAAAGACATCTGACACTCCCATTGCCTGAATTGGTATTCCGATGAAGCGCAATCGTCAGACGAATGCGCCCCGCCTGACCCTAGGTGCCCGCGAACGAAAGGTCAAAGAACCGGGCGCTCTCGGATATGCAGCGTCGCTAAGGGTGCTGCCTTCGACTCACAGGTCCAGAAATGTCCGGCCCTCGGCTGCCAGCTGCCTGAGCCGCGGAGAGATTCGCGTGCCGCGCTCGGCCAGAGCGGCGGACCAGCCTTCCAGGGTGCTGACGATCCGCTCCAGCCCGCACTGGTCGGCGTGGTACAGCAGCCCGCCGCGATAGCGCGGAAAGCCGTAGCCGTGCAGCCAGACCAGATCGATGTCGACTGGCTGTTCGACGATGCCTTCCTCCAGCAGCCAGGCTGCTTCGTTGATCATCACGAACAGGCAGCGTTCGAGGATCTCCGTATCACTGTGGCTGCGCGGCGTGATGCCCCGGCGCTGACGGTGGGCGGCGAGCAACCCGGCGACCAGGGGATCCGCCTGGCCCTGGCGCTGACCCGGCTCATAGCGGTAGTAGCCGGCGCCGGACTTCTGGCCAAGACGGCCGAGGGCGTGCAGCTGCTCGATCAGGTCGCAGGCCCGCTCGGCAGGGCTGAGGGATTCACCCCGTCCCTGCCGATTGCGCCAGGCGATCTCGATCCCGGCCAGGTCACGCAACTCGAAGGGCCCCATGGGAAAGCCGAATTCACGCAACACCCGGTCGACCTGTTCGGGGGCGGCGCCCTCTTCCACCAGCAGGGTCGCCTCGCGTTCGCGTACCGCCAGCAGGCGATTGCCGACGAAGCCATGGCAGTTGCCCACCGCCACCGTAGTCTTGCCCAGACGCTCGCCCAGCTGCAGAGCAGTAGCCAGGACAGCAGGCGCGACCGCGCGGGTGCGAACCACCTCCAGGAGCTTCATCACCTGGGCCGGACTGAAGAAGTGCATGCCGATCACCGCCTCGGGCCGGCCGGTCACCCCGGCGATGGCATCGATGTCGAGATAGGAGGTGTTGGTGGCCAGGATGGCGCCGGGCTTGGCCAGGCGATCAAGCTGACGAAAGACCTCCTGCTTGACCGCCAGATCTTCGAACACCGCCTCGATGATCAGATCGGCGTCGGCTACCGCGTCCAGCGTCGCCTCACAGCGGATCAGGGCGGCGCGCGCGCTGGCCTGATCCGCCGTCAGGCGGCCCTTGGCCAGGGCCCCGGAAAAATAGCTGTCGATCGTGGCGCGGCCCCGTTCCAGGGCCTGGGGCTGGGTATCGATCAGGACGGTGGCCAGGCCGGCGTTGGCCAGGCAGAGGGCGATACCGCTGCCCATCAGCCCCGCGCCGAGTACCGCCACCTGCCGCAACGCCAGGGGTGGCGCCGCCTTGCCCAAGGCGCGATTGCGCCCGGCCAGGGCACGTTCGGCAAAGAATACATGGCGCAGTGCACGGGCCTGAGCGGATTCACGGCGGGCAATGAACAGCTCACGCTCGCGCTGCAGGGCGGCGGACAGCGGCAGCTGCCAGGCACCGCGCAAGGCGTCCAGCGCCAGCACCGGTGCCTCCTGGCCCGGCAGCTTGCGCAGCAGCGCGCGGGCCTGGGCCTCGAAGGCCTCCAGATCGAAGGGAGCCAGTTTGCGTGCGGCGGTTGGCCGCCTGTCCAGCCCCGGATGTTCACGCCAGAAGGCCTGAACCAGCGCCAGCGGCTCTCCCTCCCCCAGTCCATCGATCAGCCCGGCGGCGAGCGCCGCGCCGGCATCCAGGCGCGTGCCGCCCACGATCATGTCCAGCGACAGGAGCCCGCCCACCAGGCGCGGCAGGCGCTGGGTGCCGCCCGCACCCGGGATCAGGCCCAGGCTGACTTCCGGCAAGGCGAAGGTGGTAGCGGTCGCCGCGACCCGGTAATGACAGGCCAGTGCCAGCTCCAGCCCACCGCCCAATACCGTGCCATGCAGCGCGGCGATCACCGGCTTGGGCGAGGCTTCGAGGGCCGCCAGCACATCCGGTAGATGGGGCTCCTGCAGCGGCAGGTCGAATTCGCGGAGGTCGGCGCCGGCGACGAAGGTCCGCCCGGCGCAGGTGATCACCAGTGTCTGGACCCGGTCATCCGCCAGGGCCTCCTGCAACCGTGCCAGGAGCCCCGCACGCACCGCGCGGGACAGGGCATTGACCGGTGGATGGTCCAGGGTGATGACGCCCAGGGCGTCGATCCGTTGCAGAGTCACGGTGGTCATGTAGGGTCTCCCGAAGGGTCAGAGCAGCGACAGCGGATAGCTGGCGATGACGCGGACGTCATTGGCGTCCCGCGAGAAATCGGAACGGTAGGTGGCGCTGCGCAGGCGCAGGTTCAGGCCCTTGAGCGAGCCGCCCTGCAGCACGTATTGCAGCTCCACATCCAGTTCCCGTTCGCCGCCGGACGCGCCGCCGCGCAGTTCGGCCTGGCGGCCGCGTACGAAGCGCGTCATGAAGTTCAGGCCAGGAATACCCAGCTGGCCGAGGTCGTAGTCGTAGCGCGCCTGCCAGGAGCGCTCGTTGGTCTCGGCGAAGTCCCCCACCTGGACGAAGTTGACCAGATAGGGATCGGTGCCATTGACGTAGGGAAAGGCCGTCGAGCCCAACATCTTCTGATAGCCCAGGCCCAGGGAGTGGCCGGCGCGCTTGTAGGTACCCAGGGCGCTGAAGGCGCGGTTGTCGATGCGCCCGCCGCGGGCACGACCTTCATGGTCGCTGTCGAATAGCCGCACCTCGGTGAGGAAGGCGCCCCAGTCGCCCTTGCGGCGGTCGGTTAGGCCGAGAAAGCGCTGCCGATAGACATCTTCCAGCACGGCGTACTGGGCGCTCACATCGGTGGTGGTACCGAAGCGATAAAGGGCGCCGACGACATTGAAATCCCCGCCCTCGAGGGAGCCGCTGAAACGGCGATTCTTGTTGTTCAGCGAAAGGCCATCGGCCCCGGAACTGTCGCGATAGACCGTGCGCTGGATGTTGGCACCGGTCAGGGTCAGCCCCTTGATCTCCTTGAATTCGAACTGGCTGCCCTCGAAGGTCTGGGGCAGCAGGCGGCCATTGTTGGTGACCAGGGTCGGCCAGCGCGGTAGCAGGGTGCCGATCCGCAACTCGCTCCTGGCGAGGCGCGCCTTGAAGGTCGCCCCGGCCTTGGCGTATTCGCCGGGCGCGCGGCCCTCGTCGTCTACCGGCAGCAGACCGGTGCCAGTGCGGCCACGGCCCGAATCGAGCTTCAACCCCACCAGGCCCAGGGCGTCCAGGCCGAAGCCAAGGGTGCCCTGGGTAAAGCCGGATTCGTACTTGAGGATGAAGCCCTGGCCCCACTCCTCGCGCTTGGACTGGCCGCTGCCGTCGCGGAAGTCGCGATTCATATAGAAGTTGCGCAGCTCCAGGGTGGCCTTGCTGTCTTCGAGGAAGCCATCGGCATAGGTGAGGGGCGACAGCAGGGCAATACCCAGCCCTGCCGTCAAGATCGGCTTGTCATGATGCCTGTGCATAGGAGGTCTCTACCGAACCCTGGCCACCCGCGGCGCCAGGGGGATGGAAGGAAGCGTGCGGCTCAGCGCACCTGCGTCAGGTAATCGGCGGCGGTACCGGGGATCTGGGTGTTCTGGATCTGGCCCAGGAAGGTAATGGCGCGCTGGACGTCTTCATCGGTGAGATAGGGCGTCGCGGGGAAAGACTTGCGGTTGTTCTTCCAGGCGGCGGCATAGACCTCGTCGTTGACGCCCTCGAAGCGGGTACGTACGGCCTTGGCGGCCTCGTCCGGATGCTGGCTGATCAGCTGGGTGGCATCGTTGAGCGCGGCAAGAAAGGCCTTGACCGTGTCCGGATGCTCCTGCGACCACTCGCGGCGGGCGCTCAGGGCGATGGAAGGATAGCCATCCAGGGCCTTTACCTGGCCCTCGGACATGTCCAGCAGGGTGAAGCCCTGCTGCTCGATCACCGCGCTGTCCGACGCCGGCGACGACAGCGCGAAGCCGTCGATGCGGCCCTGGGCGAAGGCGGCCAGCATGGCGCCGCCGTTGTTCAGGTACAGCAGGGTGAAATCCTTCTCCGACTGCAGCTTGGCTTCCTGGCCGAGGAAGCGCACCAGGAAGTCGGCGCTGCCGCCCGTCCCGCTGACCGCCAGGCGAAGCCCCTTGAAGGCGGCCAGACGCTGCTCGACAGTGGAGTTGGCGTTCAGCCCCAGGCGGTCGGCCACCTCCTGGCGGATCACCACATTGCTCGCATACTGGCCGACCATGCGCCCCAGCAGGGTCACGTCGGCGCCCTTCACCTTGGCGTTGATGGCGTTCTGGATGGCGCAGGAACAGAACTCCACCGAGCGGCTGACCAGCCCGGAGGCGGCGGCGCCGCCACCCTTGAACTTGACCAGGCTGACGTCCAGCCCGTGCTTCTTGAACAGCCCGGCATCCAGCGCCACGAACAGCGGCATGTGCACGAAGCCTTCAGTACCTATGGCCACCTTGACCGCTTCATCGGCCTGCACGGCGGGGGTGGCGGTCAGCAGCGCGGCACTCAGGCCGAGGGCGGAAAACAGACGCTTGAACGACATGGCAAAGACCTCTCTTCTTCTTGTAATGGGTAACGGGAGCATTCAGATCGAGAGTTCGCGGGCGTCCTGTTCCTTCTTCCAGGGCATCAGCGCGGTTTCCAGCTTGCGCACCGCCGCCTGCAGCAGCAGCGCCAGGAAGATGATTGCCAGCAGCGCGGCGAAGACCCCGGCGGTGTCCAGCTGGCCGGCGGCGTCCTGCAGCAGGTAGCCCAGGCCGCGGTTGGCCGCCATGATCTCGCCGACGATGGCGCCGATCAGCGCATAGGGCACCGACAGCTTGAGCCCGGTGAACACCCACTGAATGGCCGAGGGCAGCACCACCTTGCTGATCAGGTGATGTTCCTTGGCGCCCATCAGCCGCAGGATCTCCAACTGCTCGCGCTCCACCGCGCGCACGCCGCTGTAGGTGTTGAGGAACACCAGGAAGAACACGATGGTGGCGGTCAGGATGATCTTCATCTCGATGCCGATGCCGAACCACATGATGAACAGCGGCGCCAGGGCCACCTTGGGCAGGCTGTAGATGGAGATCAGGATGGGGTCGAGCAGCTTGGCCAGGGTCTCGTTGCGACCCAGCAGCAGGCCGACGCTGATCCCGGCGCAGGCGCCGCAGAAGAAGCCGGCCAGGGTCTCGACGACGGTGATCCAGCCGTGGGCGAACAGCCGCCCGCTGGCGACCAGCTCGACGAAGCGGCCGCCGATCTCGCTGGGCGAGCTGACGAAGAAGGGATCCACCAGCGGTCCCGAGGCGAACTGCCAGGACAGCAGGATGACGGCAAAGATGGCGACGCGGCCGAGAAAGATGTTCATAGCAGGATTCTCCAGGGGTGGGCCGCTCAGGCGTCTTGGCTCGGGGTGATGAATTCCCAGAGGTCACCGCAGAGCTGGTGGTAACGCGGGTCCTTGCGCAGCTGCAGGATGTTGCGCTCGTCGCCCAGGGGGATGGTCACATCGCGCACGATGGTGCCGGGCCGGCCGGAGAAGATCAGGCAGCGATCGCCCAGGGCCACCGCCTCGTCCAGGTCGTGGGTGACGAACAGTACGGTCTTCTTGAGCTGGCGACTGAGCTTGAACAACTCGGTCTGCATGCGCATGCGCAGCTGGGCATCGAGCGCCGCGAAGGGCTCGTCCATCAGCAGGGTCTCGGGATCGTAGGCCAGCAGCCGGGCCAGCGCGGCGCGCTTGCGCATGCCCCCGGAAAGCTGGCTCGGGTAGGCCTTTTCGTGGCCTTCCAGGCCGACCAGGGCCAGCAGCTCGCGGATGCGTGCCTGGCGTTCGGCCTTGCCCACGCCACGGATCTCCAGGGGCACGGCGATGTTGCCGACCACGTCGCGCCAGGGCAGCAGGTGATCGCTCTGGGTCATGTAGCCGGTACGACCGTTGATGCCCTTGACCGGCTGGCCGCTGTAGAGCACCTGGCCTTCGGTGGGGGCGAACAACCCGGCCACCATGTTGAGCAGGGTCGACTTGCCGCAACCGGAAGGACCGACGATGGTCACCACCTGGCCCTGTTGAATGTCGACGTTGATGCTGTGGGAAGCCTGTTTCGCTACGCCCTTGACGGTAAAGGCCTTGGCGACGTTGCGAAAGGAAATCACGGTGGGCGCCGTGGCGATGCTGCCGATCGGCTCGCGAGGGCTGGCGTTCTTCAGTACGGCGGACATGGCGTTACTCCCGGTTCGAGGACGTGGCGTCGGGTTCAGGACTCATGAACGACGCGACGGCGTCTGACGGTAGGAATGCACACCAAGGGCGGTTGATCTGGAAGCTGTTCATAGTGACCTACTTATTGTTATGAGCCAGAAATGAAGCGTTCTTGGATTATGCAAGGGTGAACCTGAGCGGCAATGGTGCTATTCCACCCTGTGGAACAGCGGCGCATCAGCTCAGCACGGTGAGACCATCGAGGGCGACTACGCCCTGCCCTTGCGGCCTGACCAGCAGCGGATTGATCTCGGCCTCCTGCAGGCGCTCGCCCAGGCGCAGGGCCATGTCGGAGAACGCCACGATGCAGTGCGCCGCCGCCTCGACATCGGCCCTGGGTCGGCCGCGATAGCCGTCCAGCAAGGGATAGGTACGCAATTCGGCGAGCATTTCCCGGGCATCCTCCAGGGTCACCGGCAGCAGGCGCAGCGTGGTGTCCTGGAACAGTTCGGCGGTCACCCCGCCCATGCCCAGCAGCAGCGCCGGGCCCAGTTGCGGATCACGGGTAAAGCCGAGGATCAGCTCCTCGCCGCCACTGACCATCTCCTGCACCAGGAAGGCCTCGGGATTGAAGCCGACCTGGGTGGTCACCTCGTCGCGCATCCGCTCCAGACGCGCACCGATCCCCTCGGGTCGCTGCCGCAGGGCCACGCCGCCCACCTCGCTCTTGTGCGGGATGCGCGCCGAGAGCACCTTGAGCACCACCTCGCCGCCCAGTTCACGGGCCGCCGCCTCGGCCTGGCGCGCGTCACCCACTACCCGCTCGCGGGTCACCGGAATGCCAAAGGTCTCGTAGAGCTGCTTGCTGCGCGCCTCGTCCAGTGGGCCGGGTTGCAGGTCCGCCAGAGCCCCAGGCTCGGCCAAGGGAGCGGCGCCGAGCTGCCCCGGCCGCTGCCTTGCATAGCTGCCTTGCAAGGCCAGCGCCTGGAGCGCTCCGGCACAACTCTCGGGGGCGCTGAAGGCCACCCCGCCCGAACCGTTGATGCGCTGCGCCGCTGCCGGTGCATGGGGGCTGATATAGGCCAGCACCGGCTTAGTCGAATTGGCCAGGCTGTCACGGATGGCATCGGCCATCAGATGCGGCTGCGCCACCCCGGAGGAACCCACCACGCTGATCACCGCGTCATAGTCGGGGCTGTCCAGCAGGATGCCGATGGCGCCGCGCATGACCTCGGGTTGCAGGCCCGCCAGGGTGAGGTCGATGGGGTTGCGGTCGAGCACCGCCTGGTCGCCGACGTCCAGGGCGCGCAGTCGCGCCGCCGTCTCCGCGCCGGGCGGCGGGGTCTGGAAGCCGTTGACGCCCAGGTTGTCGGCGATCAGGGTACCGGCGCCACCGGTGGAGGTGAGGATCGCCACCCGGGTGCCCTGCATCACCCGGCCACTGGCCAGGGCGAAGGGAATGTCCAGCAGATCGGCGAAGGTCTCGGCGCGGATCACCCCGAGCTGGCGGAAATAGGCCGAATAGAGATCATCGGAGCCAGCCAGGGCGCCGGTATGGGAGGCCGCGGCGCTGGCGCCGGCTTCCGAGCGGCCGACCTTGAACACCACCACCGGCTTGCCGGCGGCACGGGCCCGGCCCACGGCGCGGGTGAACCTGGCGGTGTCGCGCAGCCCTTCGAGGTAGAGGGCGATCACCGCGGTGGCCGGATCGCCGGCCAGATGGTCGACGAAGTCGGCGACGTCCAGATCCACCTCGTTGCTGGTGGAGATCAGCTTGGAAAAGCCGATGCCGGCCGCCACGCCACGGGAGAGCAAGGCGCCGAGGATGCCGCCGCTCTGGGAGACCAGGGCCACCTTGCCCGGCAGCAGGGCGTCCATGTCCAGGGCGCCACTGGCGGACAGGGTGATGCGCTCGCTGACGTTGACCAGGCCGATGGTATTGGGGCCGAGGATACGCATGCCGCCGCGCGCGGCCTGGAGTTCCGCCTGGCGGCGGATGCCGCTCTCCCCGGTTTCGCCATAGCCGCCGGCCAGCACGATGGCCGCCGCACAGCCCAGCGCCGCCAGTTCGGCCACCGCCTGATTGGCACGTTCGGCACCCAGCAGGATGACCGCCACGTCCGGCACCTCGGGCAACTCGGCGATAGAGGGATAGCAGCGCAGGCCGTCGATCTCCTCGTAGCGCGGATTGACCGGATAGAGGCGTCCCTGGAAGCCATGCTTGCGCAGGAAGGCGATGGGCCGGCCGGAGGTCTTGCGGGCGTCGCCCGAGGCGCCGATGACGGCGACGCTGGCCGGACTGAGCAGACGGTCGAGGGCGCTCATCGTTGGCCACCATTGCTCTTGCGCTCCAGGAAGGCGGCGACCGACTCCTGGTGTTCGCTGGAGGTGTAGCAGATGCCCTGGGCCTGGCTGCCCATGGCCGAGATCTGGCCCTGGGTCAGTTCGAAGGTATTGTTGAGGATCGACTTGCTCAGCCCCAGCGCCGTGGCGGAACCGGCGGACAGTTGCAGCGCCCAGTCCTGGGCCGCTGGCAGCAGAGCATCGTGGGGCACCACCCGGTCGATCATGTTGATGCGCTCGGCTTCGCCCGGCGCGACGGTGCGACCGGTGAAGATCAGCTCCTTGGCCCGGCTCAGGCCGACCCGCCGTGGCAGGAAGTAGAGGCCACCACCGTCGGGGATGAGGCCGCGGGCGATGTAGCTCATGGCGAAGGACGCCTGCTCGGACGCGATGATGAAGTCGCAGCTCAGCGCCATGTCGCAGCCCAGCCCGGTGGCGGCGCCGTTGACCGCGGCGATGGTCGGCTTGGGCAGGTTGTGCAGCAGCGAAACGGCATGGTGAACCCGTTGCTGGCGCTTCCAGCCGTTGAAGGCCACCGAACCGGCCGGCGCACTCATGCGCGCCTGCATGCCCTTGATGTCGCCGCCGGCGCAAAAGCCCTTGCCGGTACCGGTCAGGATCAGCGCCTTGATCGCGCTGTCGGCGGCGATGCGCTCCAGGTGCTCGATCAGCAGGGTGCGCATGTCGTCACTGATGGCATTGCGCGCTTCGGGGCGGTTGAGCGTCAGGGTGGCGATGCCCTGGGTCACCGTCAGCTGGATGGGGGTCGAGGATTCGGGAGCTGTCGTCATGGGAGGCCTCTCTTATTCTTGGGTTGATTGGCTGCCCGGATCTGCGCCAGGCTTGAAATCAATCTGCGCGAGGAGACCTGTCATGACAACGCAGCCATTCCACCAGGTGGAACACGCCGTCGCCGAGCCGCACGCCGCCGACATGCCTGGCCAGGGCAAGGCACCGGCCAACCGCTCGCTGGAGCGTGGCCTGGATGTCCTGCGCGCCTTTCGTCCGGGCACCGAATACCTCACCAATGGCGACCTCAGCGACCTCCTCGGCCTGGCCAAGTCCACCGTCAGCCGCCTGACCCAGACCCTGGTGCGTACCGGCTTTCTGGACTACGACGGCGGCCGCAGCGCCTATCGGCTGGCGCCGACCTTTCTCGGCCTGGCCCATGCCATGCACCAGGGCAGCAGCCTCCTGCAGGCCGCCTCGCCGCTGATGGTCAAGGTGGCGCGGCAACATCAGGTCAACGTCAGCCTGGCGGCGGCGGACCGCGACGAGATGATCTACCTGGAGTCGATTCGCCTGAGTCAACGCAAGACCCCGCGCAACGTCCTGGTCGGCCAGCGCCTGCCGATGGACATCACCTCCCTGGGCCGCGCCTGCCTCGCCGGCCTGGGCGAAGCCCAGCGCGAAACGCTGATCGCCACCTTCTGCGCCCGCCGCTGCGAGGCACGCCGGGCGCCACTGGAACAGGAGATCCGCGCCGCCCTCGCCAGCGTCCGCAGCAAGGGCTATTGCGTGGCTGCCTGGCAACCCGAAGTGGTCGCCATCGCCACCCCCCTCGGCCTCCCCGGCTATCGCACCCATGCCCTCAACATCAGCCTGGCCACCCCGCTGTCGGAGGCGGAGATCGAGGAGCGCTATGCCGAGGTGCTGCTGGAATTGGCCAGGGAGATCAGGGCGGCGTGTGGGAGTGATCCTGGCGGACTGACGTGATGTCTCGGGGCAACATCGCCGCCCGAGAGGCCATCCTTCCGCTCCGTGGTGTCACTCCTGCCTATTACTGAAGACTGGTTGAGCCCGGTAGTACAGCGGGGGCACCGCCCTACCTGACCGGGCTACGTCCCGGCCCGGCCAGGCTCACTCGGCACGCCCGGCCTCGCCCAGGTGCTCCAGCGCCCACTGCTCTGCGCTGGTCACCGCGAAACCGTGCCGGGCATTGAAGGTGGTTTCCATCGGCCAGGCGACGCCGCGGCCCTGGGCGAAGACGGCACGGTACTTCTTGATGTGCTTGGCATCCTCGTCGGACTCCTGCTCCATGGCGTCCACCAGGTAGGGAACCGACCAGACATTGGTTTTGAAGGGACGCTTCAATACCCGCTCCAGCAGCTCGGCCAGCTCGCCATAGGCCAGGGTGTCACCCGCGAGATAGACGATTTCATTGCAGAAACGTGGCTCGAAGAAGACGATCTCGGCGGTCAGCCTGCCGATGTCGTCAGGGGTGGTCAGGGTCACGCAGGTATCCAGGCTGCCCAGTGCATTCACGGTAGCCGTTACGAGGTCTACCACCCCGAACACGGGTTCGAACAGGAAGCTGGTGAACATCCCGGTGGAGATGATCACCCACTCGGTCTGGTGCTGGGCCCGCAGGAGTTCACGCACATCGAGCTGGGCATCGAACAGGTCCTGGGGGCTGCCGCGGCCGATGGCCTCGAAGTCCACACCGAATTGCCAGGGGAAGTAGCGCTTTACCCCGGATTGCAGCGCGGCGCGAGCCAGCTTCATGGGGGTTTCGCGTCCCGCAACCATGCCGGCACAGCCGACGACGGTATCGAATTGGGCGAAGACCGCCGCCAGGTGCTCGATGGAATCCCTGACCAGGTCGGCAGCAACCAGCTCGACGCCGAGCGCGCGCAGCTCGTCTATCTCCCTTTTCTTGCCAGGCTCCTGGCTGTCGAGCGTGGCCTGGCGCAGCAGCACGCTGATCCGCGAGCCCGGCTTTTGCCCGGAGAGCCGGGCGAGATTGCGCAGCACCGGCAGACCGAGTTCGCCGGCGCCGAGTACGAGAATGGATTGGGTAGCGGTAGGGAATTGGGCAGTCATCATGCCTCCTGACGTCAGGTGTAAGATGAGCGAATGCTGGCAGACGCCAGCGGCGCTCAGAAGAAGGCACACGCGTGATACCAGGGGACGAGATGACCGATCTGGAGATCCTCCGACAGTCCGAAGCCATCTGCCAGACGCTCAGGCGGGACGAAGACGGCGTACGCCGGGAGGTGCTGACCCATGCGGGCAGTCGCTGGTCCCTGGGGGTCCTGCATGCGCTTGGGGTCTATGGCGTCATGCGGCATGCCGAGCTGGCGCGGCAACTCTCGGGCATCACCCAGCGGATGCTGACCAAGACCCTGCGCGCCCTCGAACGTGACGGCCTGCTGCTGCGCCACGACTTCGACGAAGTCCCGCCCCGGGTCGAATACGAATTGACGCCGCTGGGCCTGAGTCTGCTGATCCGGATGACGCCCATCTGGACCTGGGTCATCGAGAATGTCGAAGACTTCCGGGCCGCGCGCCGTGCCTTCGATGAGCGAGTTCACGAGAAGCCGGCGTGGCAATCGCCAAGGCCCATGCCGGACGAGCCAATTGACGAAGACCCACGGCCCTGAATGGAACCGCCAGGGCAGCCACTGCGTTCCGCGGTGGCTGCCCTCGTGACCCAGGCCTGGCCGGTGAACGCCAAACGGACCCTGCCGCCCCTTTCGTGCTCGCACCTCACCCACTCAGGAGTCGCACCCATGAGACGTTCCAGCCTGGATCATCTGGTCATCGTGGCCCCGACCCTCGCCGCGGGCGCCCTGCATGTCGAGCAGCGCCTGGGCGTGGCGCTGCAGCCCGGCGGCAAACACGCGCGCATGGGCACCCACAACCTCCTGCTGCGCCTGGGTGACTGCTACCTGGAAGTCATAGCCCCGGACCCGGATGCTCCACCGCCGACCAGACCTCGCTGGTTCGGGCTGGATGAGCTGGGCCCCGATGCCGAGCCCCGCCTGGCGCACTGGGTGACCAGGACCCGGGGATTGGCTGAGGCGGATGCGCGCCTCACCCAGATCTTCGGGCGCATCGAGTCGATGAGCCGTGGCACGCTGGCCTGGCAGATCTCGATCCACGCCGATGGGCAGCTGCCGCTGGGCGGTGCCCTGCCCAGCCTGATCGACTGGGGCGACGCCCGGCACCCCGCGTCAGGGCTGATCGACCAGGGCTGCTGCTTGCAGCGTCTGGAACTCAGGCATCCCGCTGCCGCGGTGCTCGGGCAGCAGCTGGAAGCCATCGGATTTTCCGGGCCGATAGCGTGTATGACCGCTGCGCACCCTGGCTTGCTGGCTTGTATCGAAACGCCCAACGGACTCAAGACCCTTTGATGTGCGGCCGGCCTTTGGCCATGGCGAGCAAGGGACCTTGGCCACCCAGCCCGCTCAATGGCCAAGCCAGTGGGCCGCCTCCTTCCAGGGCCCCACGGTGACCAGCTCCTCCAGGGTTTCCAGCACGATCTTTTCCCAGCTCAGGGCCAGGCGGCTGCTGCGACGTTCCTTCAGCCGCGCCAGGGCCACCGTCGAGCGGATGCCTGGTCGCTCGATCTCGTGGCCGACCAGCTCGCCGCGGTCTATGTCCTGCTGAACGGCGGCGTGGGCGAGGATCGAATAGCCCTGCCCTGCGGCGACCAGCTTCTTGGTCAGGCCGACGCTGTCCACCTCCAGGATCACATTCAGGCGTACCGTGCTCTGCGCCGCCACCTGCTCCACCAGGCGTCTGTTGCTGTGCGGCAGCCCGGGCAGGATCAGCGGCACCTCACCCAGCGCCGACAGCCGCTGCGAGCGACTGGCCTCGCCCGGCGGCCCTACCAGCACCATCCGCTCGCTGAACAGCGGCCGCACCTCGAAGGCTTCGAGCAACGGCTGGTTGTAGACCACGGCCACCTCGATGCGCCCTTGCAGCAGCCACTCCTGCAGCGAGGTGCTCAGGCCCTCCAGGGCATGCAGTGAGGCCTTGGGCCAACGCTGACGAAACTTCTGGATCAGCTGGGGCCCGACCAGCGAACCGATCGCCGGTGGCAGGCCCACCGCCAAGTGGCCCCGCTCCTCCTCGGCACTGCTGCGCACATGGTCGGCGGTTTCCTCCAGATACCGCAGCATCACCTCGGCCCGCTCCACCAATCGCGACCCTGCGGCGGTCAGCTCCACCCCCTTGCCGTGGCGGATGAAAAGCTCGACCCCCAGTTGCTCTTCGAGCTTGGCGATCTGCCGGCTGAGCGCGGGTTGAGCGACATAGAGTTCTCGCGCAGCACGGCTGAAGCCACCGCACTGAGCGACCTTGACGAAGGAGCGAAGCTCGCGAATATCCATAACAACCCCATGCTTTCAAAGCATAGCTCTTGATGAAAATAAGGTTTTTGTCCACCTAAAGCGACTTATCTATGCTCGCATCAAATAGCTCGTAGGGGGAATTGGCTATCCCTACCGGCCAATCACAAGAACAACGACGCCCGCAGGGCGAGGACACGCCATGACTCTGTTGAAGAAACTGCACGTGCAGGTGCTGATCGCCTTGGTCGCCGCCATCATCGTCGGCTTCGCCGCCCCGGGTTGGGCGGTCGCGATGAAGCCGCTGGGCCAGGCCTTCATCGCCCTCCTGAAGATGATGCTCGCCCCCATCGTCTTCGTGACCCTGGTCCACGGCCTCACCCATGTCCAGGACATGCGCAAGCTGGGTCGCCTGGGGATGAAGTCCCTGGCGTACTTCGAGGTGGTCAGCACCGTCGCCATGCTGGTCGGCTTCGTCCTGGTCAATCTCGTGCAGCCCGGCGACGGCCTGCATGCCACCAACCTCGCCGAATCCACCGCCGCCATCAAGGCGACGTCGAGCGCGGGCGAGATCTCGGTGACCGGGTATCTGCTCAGCCTCATCCCGCACACCCTGGTCGATGCCTTCGCCAAGGGCGACATCATTCAGGTGCTGCTCATCTCGCTGCTGGCGGGCATCGCCATCAACCGCACCTGTGGTCCCGAATCCATCGCGGTACGCGCCCTCGACGAAGCCCAGACCATCCTGTTCAAGATGCTCGGCTTCATCATGAAACTCGCGCCGTTGGGCGCCTTCGGGGCCATGGCCGCCGCCATCGGCAGCTACGGCGGCGCCACCCTGTTCTATCTGCTCAAGCTGATCGCGGTCTACTACGCCGCCTCGCTGTTCTTCGTCTTCGGCGTGCTGGGCAGCATCAGCTGGTCGATCGGCCTCCCGTTCATGGCGGTGTTGCGCCTGATCCGCGACGAGATACTGCTGGTGTTCGGCACCGCCTCCGGCGAGGTGGCCTTCCCGCGCCTGATCGAGAAACTCAAGCGCAGCGGCTGTGACGAGGTGGTGGTGGGCTTCGTGCTGCCGGCCGGTTACAGCTTCAATCTGGACGGCACTGCCATCTACATGGCCATCGCCGTCGGCTTCATCGCTCAGGCCACCGACACCCCCTTCTCGCTCTGGCAGCAACTGGGTCTGCTGGCGGTCCTGAGCATCACCTCCAAGGGCGGCACCACGGTGGCTGGCGGCGCCTTCATCAAGCTGGCGGCCACCCTGCAGTCGGTGCACGTCCTGCCGCTGAGCGGTCTGGGCCTGCTGTTCGGCATCGATCGAATCATGGCTACCGCCACGGCCTTGACCAACATCGTCGGCAACACCATCGCGGTGTTCGCCATCGCCCGCTGGGAGGGCAGCTTCGACCCTGACGCCTTCACCCGCGCCACGGGCAAAGTGCCCGGCCGCAGCCTGCTGCGCCCCTCCGCCGCGGCCATCCGAGAAGCCCAGGCAGAAGCTCAGGCCGAGGCCGTCGCCACCTCCTCTTCCTCCACTCTGCGCTCCTGACAGGACACCACCATGCATCGTCTCGCCCCCGTCGACCCGCAGCACCTTAACGCCGCGCAACAGGAGATTTACGACCGCATCGCCAGCGGTCCCCGTAAAGGCGTCCGCGGCCCCCTGGCCATCTGGCTGCACCGCCCGGAATTGGCGGCCTGCGCCCAGGCCCTGGGCCGCTACTGCCGCTACGACAGCTGCCTGGAGCCGCGTCTGTCCGAGCTGGCCATCCTGCTGCTCGGCCGCCACTGGCTCGCCGAATACGAATGGGCCGCGCACAAACCCTTCGCCCTAGAGGCCGGGCTGGATCCGGAGCTGATCGAGGCGATCCGCCTTGGCGAGGAGCCCGCGTTCCAGCGTCGCGACGAGCAGCTCGTTTACCGCTTCGTTCGCGAGCTGCACGAGCAGCGCCAGGTGGGCGATGACCTCTACCAGGCCTTCGTCGCCGAGCTGGGCAACGACGCGGCGGTCGACCTGGTCGGCATCGCCGGCTACTACACGCTGATTTCCATGACCATCAAGGTGTTCGAGGTTCCGCCACCCGCCGGTGTCGCCCCCGAATTGCCCGCCACCCTTGCCTGAGGAACCTTTTATGACCGACCAACTTCCCCGCAGTGACCGCCTCCAGGGCAAGGTCGCCATCGTCACCGGTGCCGGTTGCGTCGCCGCCGGCTGGGGCAACGGCCGCGCGGTGGCTACCCTCTTCGCCCTGGCCGGCGCCAAGGTGTTTGCCGTGGACCGCGACCTCGGCGCGCTCGAAGAAACCCTGGCGCGCATTCGCGAAGCCGGTGGCGAGGTGACCCCTCATGCCTGCGACGTTACCGACAGCGACGCGGTGGCGGCCATGGTGCAGGCCTGTCAAGCCACCTATGGCCAGGTCGACATCCTGGTCAACAACGTCGGCGGTTCGGCCGCCGGCGGCGCCGTCGCCCTGGCCGAGGAGCGCTTCGATGCCCAGATCGCCCTTAATCTCAAGAGCGTCTACCTGACCTGCAAGCACGTCCTGCCACTGATGGAAGCCCAGGGCAGCGGCGCCATCGTCAACACCGCTTCCACCTCGGGCATTCGCTGGACCGGCTCGGCTCAGGTGGCCTATGCCGCCAGCAAGGCCGGCGTGATTCAACTGTCACGAGTGACGGCGGTGGAATACGCGCCCAAGGGCATCCGGGTGAACACCGTGGTGCCCGGCCAGTTGCACACGCCCATGGTCGAAGCGCGCCTGGCCGGCCAGCGGACCGGCGGCGACGTCAGCAAGCTGCTTGATACGCGCCTGGCGCGCATCCCTCTGGGCTTCATGGGTGATGGCCGCGACACCGCCTTCGCCGCCCTGTACCTGGCCAGCGACGAGGCGCGCTTCGTCACCGGGACCGAGATCATCGTCGACGGCGGCATGACCGCGCGCTGCGACTAGCTCGCCCAGGGCGGCACCGGCCGCCCGGTTCTTTCTTTTCCAACCCTGGAGCGCCCGATGGCCGATGCCCACGTTCCCCCTACGCGCCGCCGCTTTCTGAAGCAGGCAACCCTTGCCGCCGCCGCCCTGGGGCTGGGCGCCGGCCCCCTCCTCCAGACCCATGGAGCCACCATGAACGCTTCCCCTGCCCTGACCGGCCTCTGGGATTGTCACACCCATATCTATGGCCCTTGGGCACGCTTTCCCTTGCCGGCCAACGCCGCCTACACCCCCGCGCCGGCGCCCTTCAGCGAACTGCTGGCCCTGCATCGCCGCCTGGGCATCAGCCACGGCGTACTGGTGCAGGCCGCACCCTATGGCACCGACCACAGCGCCATCCTGGCCGCCATCGCGGAAAGCGACGGCCACTATCGCGGCGTCGGCCTGATCGACCAGGACACCAGCGACGCCCAGCTGCAGGCGCTGCACGACGGCGGTCTGCGCGGTATCCGCTTCAATCTGATGGGGCACCTACCAGGCGGCCGCGACCCCCAGCAGCTTCGCCGACTGGCCGAGCGCGTTGCCCCCCTGGGCTGGCACGTGCTCATCCATGGTGAACTGCCGACCCTGCTGCCCTTCCTGGAACAGTGGCGCACCCTGCAGGTGCCGCTGGTTATCGACCACATGGCTCGCCCCGACCTCACCCAGCCGCTGGTCGAGGCAGGCTTTGCCGCACTGCGCAAGGAACTGCAGCGTCCGGATCGCTGGATCAAGCTGTCCGGTATCGACCGGGCCATGCAGGGTCAGCCCGGCCCCTGGCCCCAGGCCCTGGATCGCGTGCGGCAACTCCTCGAATGCGCGCCGGAGCGTGCCCTCTGGGGCAGCGACTGGCCGCACCCGAACATCAAGGGTCCGGTTCCCGACGATGGCCAGCTGCTGGACTTCGTGCAGCAGGTCTGCGACAGCCGGGCGCTGCAACAGGCCGTGCTAATCGACAACCCGCGTCGGCTATACGCCTAGCCCACCTGCTTCCCCGAGGAGAGCCCATGGACGCCATCGAATGGCAACCGAGTCGCCGGGTACCCGACCCGGCAGTACGCGAACTGGATCCGCGCTTCGCCCATTATCGGCTGGCCCATGCCAAGGTAGAGCGCCTGGCAACAGGCATGCGCTGGGCCGAAGGCCCGGTCTGGTTCGGCGATGGTCGTTACCTGCTGTTCACCGACCTGCCCAACGACCGCATCCTTAGGTGGGACGAAGCCACCGAGACCCTCGGCGTCTTCCGCCAGCCCGCTCACCAGGCCAACGGCCTGACCCGTGATCGCCAGGGCCGACTGCTGGCCTGCGAGCACGGCGGGCGCCGCATCACCCGCACCGAGTACGACGGCAGCCTGACGGTGCTGGCCGACCAATTTGCCGGCAAGCCCCTGAATTCGCCCAACGACATCGTGGTGAAGGGCGACGACAGCATCTGGTTCACCGATCCGCCCTTCGGCCTGGTCAGCGACTACATGGGGCGCCAGGGCATGGCGGAGTTGCCTGCCAACCTCTATCGCCTGGACCCCGACGGCCAACTGCACTGCATCGCCGAAGACCTCGAAGGTCCCAACGGCCTGGCCTTCTCGCCGGACGAGCGCACCCTCTACCTAGTGGAATCCCGAGCACGTCCGCGCCGGATCGTGGCCTATTCGATCGATGCGCAGAACCAATTGTACGACCGCCGCACACTCATCGATGCCGGCAGCGGCCTGCCCGATGGCCTGCGCGTGGACGTGGACGGCAACCTCTGGTGCGGCTGGGGCGCGTCCGAGCCTGGCCTGGACGGTGTCCGCGTCTTCGCCCCCGACGGCACCGCCATTGGCCACATCGACCTGCCTGAACGCTGCGCCAACCTCTGCTTTGGCGGCCCACAGCGCAATCGCCTGCTGATGGCCTCCACCACCTCGCTCTACGCCCTGTTCGTCAATACTCGCGGCCTGTAGAGGTCGCGTCTGCCTGGAAGCCACCGTGAAAAAAACAAAATCCGCTTCACTTCTCGCAGCCACCGGATTGGCCGGCTTGGTCAGCCTTGCTCCTGCTGTCGATGCCGCCGAACTGAAGATCATCGCAAGCGGCGCGCTCAAGGGTGCCATGGCGCAGTTGCAGCCAGCCTATGAGAAAGCTACTGGCAACACACTGACCATCGCCTGGGGCCCCTCGATGGGCACTTCACCGGAATCCATTCCTGAACGCATCAAGCACAGGGAACCCATGGACCTGGCCATCATGGCCGACGAGACCCTTGCCCTGCTCGGCCCCACGGGCGTCTTCGACGTGGCGAGTCGTCGCGAGATCGCCGAATCCCGTATTGGCGTAGGTGTGCCCACAGGCCACGCTCACCCTGATGTGAGCACGGTAGCGGCCCTGGGCACGGCGCTCTTGCAGGCGCCCCGGATCGCCTACTCCCAGGGCGCCAGCGGCGTCTTCGTGCGAAACGAGCTGTTCCAGCGCCTGGGCATCAGCGAGCAGGTCAAGGGTAAGACGCTCGAGATCCAGGGCAAGGAGCTGGTGGGTACCGCCCTCGCCCGGGGCGATGCCGACATCGGCATGCAGCAGGTCAGCGAGCTCAAGGTGACTCCCGGCGTCGACTATCTCGGCCCATTGCCGGAAGAGGTGCAAAAGATCAGTCGGTTCTGCGCCGCAGTAGCCAGCAACACGCCCCATACCCAGGTCGCCAGCGAATTCGTGGCCTTCCTAGGCAGTCCCGCCGCCCGTCACCTGCTGGTCGAAAGCGGCCTCGAACCCATCGCTGGAGCTAACCCATGAAGATCCCCGCTTCCCTGCTACTGGCAGGCTCGCTGACACTGGCCAGTGCCTTGGCCTACGCGGTACCGGTATCGCCACCTCTGACCCAGACGCTGGTAAAGCACGATAACGTTCAGATTGAGGTCAATGCCCAGGGTAAAGGTCCCGTGATCGTGATGCTGCCTTCTCTCGGCCGCTCGGGGCGCGACTATGACCAGGTAGCAGCCTACCTGGTCGAGCAGGGTTTCCGTGTCGTACGGCCCGAGCCGCGTGGCATAGGCCATAGTGAAGGGCCTATGGACAAGCTTTCGGTTCACGACTTCGCTCGCGATGTCGCCGCCGTGGTGGAGCACGAACATCAAGGTCCGGTGGTAGTTGTCGGCCATGCTTGGGGCAACTTCCCGGCACGGCAACTGGCCGTGGATCGTCCGGACCTGGTGCGCGGCGTGGTCCTGGCCGCTGCTTCAGCTGGCAAGGTACCGCCGGGTTCGACGGAAAAACCGATCAATGCCGAAATGCGGCAGGCCATCGACGGCGCGGGCGATCCCTCGCTGTCAGAAGCACAGCGCCTGGTCTATCTGCGCAAGGCCTTCTTCGCTCCGGGCAACGATCCGCGTGTCTGGCTGGACGGCTGGCATGAGGCCACCCACGAGGCCGAATCCCATGCGCGCAACACCACCCCCGTGGACGACTATTTCGCTGCCGGCAAGGCGCCCATTCTCGATTTGCAGGGTGAGGCCGATGCAGTGGCGCCCCGCCGCTTCTCGGGCGTGCTCAAGAGCATGCTGGGTGATCGGGTGCAGATCGAGGTATTGAAGAACGCTGGTCACGCCATGGCCCCGGAACAGCCCAAGGCCATGGCTGACGCCATCGGTGCCTTCGCCCGCAGCTGCTACGAGCAGCCTCCACACAGTTGAGGTGCAGTGGCGCATAGGGTTGGCTGTCGGTTTGCGAAATAGATGCGACCCCGGGCCAACAAGTCTGCAATAGGGAGCTTCAGATCTTCGAAATAGCTGCGACTGCTGGTAGCAATCAATGCGACGGCCCAGGGACTTGCTTGTAATAGCTACGACTATCGGTGGATTCTTGTTTGAAGAATCCACCGATGGCTTTTTATGCAGTAGGAAAAGCTTAAGGTCTGCTCTCGACCCAAAGCAGCCGTTGGCGGAGGGCAGTTAACGGCCAGCAGCGCGAAGAAGCTACACCTGGCCACTGGCAATGGCGACTTCTAAAAGGTCGTCCAACTGACGGGGTGCGCCGTACCTCACAAACCGCCATCAAGACCCAACGCTATGTGTGCCAGCAGACAGACGCCCCATATCCAGACTTCCACACTGAATGAGCATCCCCTCAAGCTGTCGTGCCCGCGGCAATAGCGTGAAAGGCATCTCCGCGTCGTTGTCTACGTTTCGCGCTGAATGCTAAGGAAAACATGGATAGGCAATGGCTTCGAGCAATCCAACGGCTGTGGCATCCCGCACCGCGCACCTTCCAGTATGAGCCGGCGTTACGCGCGGAACTGTTCAGTCTGGAGCAGATGGCGGCCCACGGCGCTCATCTCGCCCGACAACATCAGCTGAGCACCCATAACACCTCGGACGCCCTGCTTCACCGCCTTGCCGAGAATGCCGCCGTACTGGCCAGCAGCGGCCAGGCGATGGCCGTGGCCGCACTGTCCAGTCAACGCGCCACGCCAGCGGCCGCCTGGCTACTCGACAATTTCTATCTGGTCGAGGAGCAGATACGCACCGCCCAGAAACACCTGCCCAAAGGCTACTGCCGTGAGCTGCCCGGTCTGGAAGACGGACCCTCGCGCACCTTTCCGCGGGTGTATGACATTGCGCTGGAGACCATTTCCCATGGCGACGGCCGCGTCGACAGCGAGAATCTGAGTCGTTTCGTCACCGCTTATCAAACGGTGACGCCCCTGACCCTGGGCGAGCTGTGGGCCATTCCCATCATGTTGCGCCTAGCGTTGATCGAAAATCTTCGACGTGTCGCGTCGCAGGTAATGGCCAGCTGGACCGATCGCAACCTCGCCGATAACTGGGCCGACCGTTTCATTTCGACGGCGGAGCACGACGCCAAGAGCGTCGTGCTGCTGGTAGCCGATCTCGCACGCTCTGCGCCGCCGATGACCAGCGCCTTCGTTGCGGAACTCTCGCGACGTTTGCAGGGCCAGAGTACCTCACTGGTTCTGCCGATGACCTGGGTCGAACAGGCCCTGGCGGAGTCCGGCCAAAGTGTCGAACGCCTTATTTATCTCGATGGCCAACTGCAGGCCACGGAGCAGGTGTCGATCAGCAACAGCATCAACAGCTTGCGGCTGCTATCGGCGGTGGACTGGCGCGAGTTCGTCGAACGCCTGAGCGGGGTCGAACAGGTGCTGGCTAAGGACCCGGCCGACATCTACAGCCGCATGGATTTCGCCACTCGCGATCACTACCGCCACACCATCGAGCGCCTGGCGCGCAGTTGCTCGTCTTCCGAGATTGACATCGCGCAGGCGGCCATTGGGCTCTGCGACGCCGCAGCCGAACAGGATCCAGTGCAGAGGCACGTCGGTTTCTACCTGGTGGGCGCGGGGCTGGCCACCCTGGAAATACAGCTGGGTGCCCGGCGCTCCCTGGTGGAGCGCTGCCGCAGGATACTGCGTGGCGCGCCCATGGCGTTCTTCGTTGTGCCCGTTCTGGCGCTCAGCCTGCTGTTGGCCTGGCCTTTCTTCACCGGGTCGAAAGCGGACGGCTGGGGACTCTGGACGATACTGCTGCTTGGCGGGCCGATAATGGTAATGACCAGCCAGCTGGCCATCGCGCTGGTCAACCGCCTGGCGACCCTGACGCTGCGGCCGGACATCCTGCCCCGCCTGGATTTCAGCGCCGGTATTCCCTCCGATGCACGCACACTGGTCGTGGTGCCAACCCTGATCGGCAGCGTTCAGGATGTGGAAGAGCTGATCGATGGCATGGAGGTACGCTTTCTCGCCAACCGTGACGCCAACCTGCATTTCGCCCTGCTCACCGATTTCATGGATGCCCAGAGCGAAGTCCTCGAGAGTGACGCGGGGGTGCTGCACTACGCGAGCCAGGCTATCGAAGCCCTGAACCTGAAGTACCCGGAAACCGGCGCGGCGCGGTTCTTCCTGCTGCATCGCCCACGGCGCTGGAATCCCACCGAACAGCGCTGGATAGGCCATGAGCGCAAGCGCGGCAAGATAGCGGACCTCAATGCACTGCTACGTGGGCATGGCGCTGGATGCTTCTCGCTGGTGGTCGGCAACCTCTCCGCCTTGCCCAGGATCAGCTACGTCATCACGCTGGATACCGACACCCAGCTGCCGCGCGAGGTGGCGCGGCAGCTCCTGGGGGCGATCTGCCACCCGCTCAACCAGCCGCGCTTCGATGGGCGCCAGAAACGCATCACCAGCGGCTACGCGATCCTGCAACCCCGTGTCGGCATCAGCCTGCCAAGCATCGCCCGCTCCTCCTACGCTCAGTTGTTCGGCAGCGACGCGGGCGTGGACCCCTATACCCGTTCCGTCTCCGACGTCTATCAGGACATGTTCGGCAATGGCTCCTTCATCGGCAAAGGGATCTATGCCGTGGACGCCTTCGAACATGCCCTGCAGGACCGCTTTCCCGAAAACCGTATTCTCAGCCACGACCTGATTGAAGGCTGCTATGCCCACTCTGGTCTGATCAGCGATGTACAACTCTATGAAGAGCATCCGGCGCGCTACAGCGCCGATGCCAAACGCCGTCATCGCTGGATCCGCGGTGACTGGCAGTTACTGCCGTGGCTGATGCCCTGGACCCCGAAATCCGATGGTGGTCTGGAGCCGAATCGGCTGACGCACCTGGCCTATTGGAAGATCATCGACAACCTGCGTCGTAGCCTGGAGCCGGCCGCCTTTCTCGGGGTACTGCTATGGGGATGGTTCGCCAGCGCTCATCCACTGGCATGGAGTCTGGGTGTACTGCTGCTGGTGATCACCCACCCCCTGATCAGCGCCTCGCTGGAGCTGCTACACAAAGCCCCGGACATCCAGCTCGGTCAGCACCTGAAGGTGGTCCTTCGCAGTGCGACCCAGCAGTTCACGCGGGCACTGCTAAGCCTGGTGTGGCTACCCTTCGAAGCCTTCAGCAGCCTGGACGCCATCGGTCGCACGCTGTGGCGCCTGACCATCAGTCGCCGCCATCTGCTGCAATGGAATTCGTCCCGCGAAGTGGAGCGCAGCAGCCGCAACGACCTGTCGGGCCTGTATCGGCTGATGTGGATCGCGCCATTGCTGGGGAGTGTCGTCGCCGCGCTGCTGCTGGGTGATCTCTGGGCCTTGGCAAGCGCAACGCCTTTCCTGCTGGCCTGGCTGCTGGCACCGGCCGTCGCCTATCGGTTGAGCCAGCCAAGTGACCCCTCGGTATTCACGCCGTCACCCGCAGACCAGCAATTTTTGCGCGCCCTGACGCGCAAGACCTGGGCCTTCTTCGACGATCATGTGGGCCCTGGCGATAACTGGTTGCCACCGGACAACATTCAGGAGCAACCAACGTCGGTGATCGCACACCGAACCTCACCAACCAACATGGGCATGGCGCTGCTGTCCCACCTGGCCGCCCATGACTTCGCCTACTTGAGCGGCGGTCGCCTGCTCACACGACTGGACAAGGCCCTGGCCAGCATGTCGCGGCTGGAGCGTCATCGCCGCCACTTCTACAACTGGTACGACACCCAGACGCTGCAACCGCTGCCACCGCGTTACGTGTCTACGGTGGACAGCGGCAATCTGGCTGGCCTGCTACTGACGCTGCGCTCCGGGCTTTATGAATTGCCGCACGCGCCACTGCTCAGCGCAGATTGGTGCAATGGCCTAGCGGACTGCTTTGGCGTACTGCGAGAGGCAGTACGGGCGAGCGAACTGGATGAGCACCTGCTCGACGGTGCGCTTAGCGAATTGGCGTCCGCCCACACGCTTGAAGGTCTGCACGAGATCAGTACCGTCCTGCAGCGCCTCATCGTTTGGGCCGAGGCTCTGAAACCCGCACTGGAAGCGGCTCCCGAAGCCGACTACTGGCGCCAGGCGCTGTCCGCGCAATGCCAGGATCTCCATGGCGAGGTGGCCAGCCTCACCCTCCCTGGATCCCCCCTGGCATCAGCCAGTTGGCATGAGCTGGCGCAGCTGGAGGTCACGCAGTGGCCCATCGACGAACAGCCTTGGGTACGGACGGTGATCGCCCAGGCCAAGGAGCGCATCGCCACCGCGCTGCGCCTGGCAGATGTCACTGCCGACCTGGCCGACATGGACTTCACCTTTCTCTACAACCCGCAACGCGAGCTGCTGACCATTGGCTACAACGCGGACGAACAACGCCTGGACGGCGGTTACTACGATCTCCTTGCATCAGAGGCACGTCTGACCAGTTTCCTGACCATCGCGCAGGGCCAACTGCCGCAGGAAAGCTGGTTCACCCTTGGTCGGCTGTTGACGAGTAACGGCGGCAATCCCGTGTTGCTGTCCTGGACCGGTTCGATGTTCGAGTACCTGATGCCGATGCTGGTCATGCCCCACTATGCGGACACCCTGCTCGACCAGACCTGCCGCGCGGCCGTGGCGAGGCAGATCGAATACGGCCAGCAACTGGGCCTGCCATGGGGCGTATCCGAGTCCGGCTATAGCACCCTGGATGCACAACTGAACTACCAATACCGGGCCTTCGGCGTGCCCGGACTCGGTCTCAAGCGCGGACTTGGCGATGACCTGGTGGTGGCACCCTATGCGTCGGTACTGGCGCTGATGGTAGCGCCAGAAGCCGCTTGCAAGAATCTCCAACGCCTGGCCGGCTTGGGCATGGCTGGCCGCTATGGCCTGTATGAAGCCATCGATTTCACCAGCGCCCGCCTCCCTCCCGGTCAGCACGCCGGACTCATCCAGTCGTTCATGGCGCACCACCAGGGCATGAGCCTGCTATCGCTGACCCATGTATTGCGCCAGCGGCCCATGCAGCGTCGCTTCGAAGCCAATCCACATTTCCAGGCGACGTCCCTGCTGCTGCAGGAGCGGGCGCCGAAAAGTGCCGCGCAGTACCTGCACACCGCCAATGCCTCACTGGAAGGCCAGGTCTCCCGCGCCAGTGAGAACAAGCTGCGGGTCTACACCGACCCCTGCCGCCGGCACCCCGCGGTACAGTTACTTTCCAACGGCCGCTACCATGTGATGATCAGTAATGCCGGGGGCGGCGCCACCCCCCGCCCCCCACAGGCCGGCCCCCGCTGGCAGGGAGACAACAC
>NZ_JASCON010000109.1:0-14702 GCF_029959585.1 Pseudomonas sp. PS02302 | reverse complement strand
GCCCAGGGCGGCGAGTCCCTGCCGCAGTTCCGTGACGATGGCCGCGCAGGCCGCGGCGGCCTGCGCGTCGCAGCCGCCTTCGGGAATGGGTAGCAACCCGGGATAGCGCGCCTGCCAGGGCTGCCAGAAGTCGACCGCATGGCGGCGGCGATAGCCGCCATAGCCGAGCCAGTGCAGGGTCATGCCATTGGCCTGCAGATCCTCGACGGTGGGCGTCCGGCAGGGCTCGCCACGCAAGAGGCCGACGGTGGCGAAGCCTTCCTCCCGGCCCAGGGCGGCCAGCGCATGCAGATGATTGGAGTGGGCACCGCCCAGGCTGATAAGCCCGCGGCCTTCGCCCCTGGCCAGGCGTTCGCGCCAGGGCCGCAGCTTGTAGGCCTTGTTGCCGTTATGTCCGGCCGGGCGCTGATCCAGGCGCAGCACCGCCAGGCGCAGGTCCCGCGCCGCCAGGATGGGGAGTTGCACTTCCTGGAGCACGGCGGGCGAAGGAAAGATCATCAACCGGGGAGTCAGAGATTGGCGACGTCGCCATCGCTGTCATCGCCGCGGTGCTCGGCGCACAGGGTCGAGCGCAGCGGATCGAACTGGGCGGGATGCTCCACCCGTACCACCGGCCGCCCGCAGCGCTCGCCCTCCACCTCGGCCTGGCAGACCGGCTGCTGGTGATGCTCCAGCCAGCGCTGGTACTGCTCCCGGCTGACCTTGCAGTGCTCGGCGACGTAACCCAGGGGATCGGCGCTGAAGCGAGGGACGTCCTGCCGGCTGAGGATCAGATGACCGGCGCCGGGCTGGAAGGTGACGAAGAGGATGCCCTGGCGCGCCAGGCGCTCCAGCTGGCCTTCGTTGCTGTCGCCGATCAGCTGGGCGCAGCGCTCGCGCAGCTGGCGAATGTCTTCCTGCAACTGGCCGTCCAGCTCGTCGCGGTACTTGAGTTCCACCTCGCGGATGGTCAGCTGGTTCTTCAGCTCGCCCACGGCGGCGGCCACCCGGGCCTCGCTTTCGGCTTCGGACTGGATGCGCAGCGCCTCGATCTTGTAGAGGGCGTTGCGCTCCAAGGTGCGCATCTGCTCGTTGAGTTCTTCGCGCTGCTGGCGGGCCTGCTCGTGCTGCTGCTCCAGGTGCTGGGCCAGGGCGGCATAGCGCACCTCCAGCTCGGCCTTGGCCGCGCGTACCTCGTCGGCATCGCGCTGCAGCCGTGCCAGGTCTTCCTGGTGCTGGCGGGTCAGGGTCAGCAGCCGGGTACGCTGACCAGCGATCAGCTTGTCCAGCGCCTCCTGGTGTTCCTGGGCGAGGATGCGGCGGACCCGTTCGAGACGGGCCTCGACATCGATGCCGTCGGCGGCGCTGGGGTGGTATTCCCCGGCCAGCTCCACCTCGCCATCGCGCGGCGCGACCAGGCCCAGGCAATCGCGGATCGCCTGCCAGTCGTCGTGCTCGGTCTCGCTGCGTGGATCCCAGAGATCGCCCTGGTGCCAGGAAATCGGACAGTGGCTGCGACTGGCCAGGCGGATCGGTCCGGCGCCCAGGTCGGGGCCGACATCGCCGCGCTCGGCCAGCTCGCCCAGCGGCAGGTCCCATTCCGGCAGCGGTTTGCCCTGGGCATCGAAGGCCAGCAGAAAAAACACGGCGGCCTTGACCCGGCGGTGGTCGTCCAGCAGCAGATAGACGAAGCGATGGCGCCGTCCGGCGCAGTCGAGCAGCGTCTGGTCGCCCTGCCAGAGCGCCTGAAAATCGGGAAACAGCAAGGCGCGATTCACACCCTGGTCGCCGAACCCCAGCACCACCGGGGTCAGTACCGTCTCTACGTTCAACGTCTCTGCCATCTCTCGCCGCGTGCTCTGTCGATCCCACATGAATACCGAGGCCGGTGTCTCGCCAGCTGGAGACCGGACCTGCGTCCGCTCGCCGACCTCTGGCGGCGACGCGGTTGACCCGCGTCTCCGTCCGACTGCTCCGAGGCGCCGGGCCCCCACCCGACGCATCAGGACGGCAGCTTAGCCAATCCTGGTCGGCGGGATGGAAGAGAGGCCAGACATTGGGACGAGGGTCGGTCCGGAACCGATGTTATGCGGAGTGGATCACAGAAATCATCCCTGATTGCAACGAAGAGTTACAGCTGGGCGGCAAGGCGAGTGGCCTGATCGATGGCGCGCTTGGCATCGAGCTCAGCGGCGACATCCGCGCCACCGACCCGATGCACCGCCACGCCAGCGCCGAGCAACTCCTCTTCCAGCTCGCGCAGGGACTCCTGGCCCGCGCAGAGCACGATGTTGTCGACATCCAGCACCTGCTCGCTGCCATCGGGCAGGCGCAGGCGCAGGCCGGCGTCGTCGATACCCAGGTATTCCACCCCGCCGAACGCCTGGACGCCACGCTGCTGCAGGCGCGCGCGGTGGATCCAGCCAGTGGTCTTGCCCAGGCCCTTGCCCGGTTTGCCCGGCTTGCGCTGCAGCAGCCAGACCTCGCGCGGCACGGCCGGCGGCGTGGCCGGGGCCAGCCCGCCGCGGCTGCTGAAACTGGGATCTATGCCCCACTCGCGGTAGAAGGCGATGATGGGCTCCGCTTCCTGATGGCCGTGGGTGAGGAAATCCGCCACGTCGAAGCCGATGCCGCCGGCGCCGATCAGCGCCACCCGCCGCCCTACCGGCTTGCGCTCCAGCAGGACGTCCAGGTAGCCCAGCACCTTGGGATGGTCGACCCCCGGAATGGGCGGCACCCGCGGCGTCACCCCGGTGGCCAGGATAACCGCGGCGAAGCCCTCGGCCTGCAATTCGGCGGCGCTGACGCGATGGTTGAGGCGGACATCCACCGCCAGTCGCTCCAGACGCCGCTGGAAATACCTCAGGGTCTCGGCGAATTCTTCCTTGCCGGGAATGCGCTTGGCGACATTGAACTGGCCACCGATGCGCTCGCTGGCCTCGAACAGCACCACCTGGTGGCCGCGCTCGGCCAGGGTGCAGGCGGCGGCCAGGCCGGCCGGCCCGGCGCCGACCACGGCAAAGCGGCGTGATTCGGCGGCGGGCAGGATCTGCAACTCGGTCTCGTGGCAGGCGCGCGGATTGACCAGGCAGCTGGTCAGCTTGCCGGCGAAGGTGTGGTCCAGGCAGGCCTGGTTGCAGGCGATGCAGGTGTTGATCTCATCGGCGCGGCCGGCGGCGGCCTTGGCGACGAAGTCCGGGTCGGCCAGCAGCGGCCGGGCCATGGACACCAGGTCGGCCTGGCCGGCGGCGAGGATGGCCTCGGCTACCTCCGGGGTGTTGATGCGGTTGGTGGCGATCAGCGGCACCCGCACCCGGCCCTTGAGCTGAGCGGTGACGGCGGCGAAGGCGCCGCGCGGCACCAGGGTGGCGATGGTGGGGATGCGCGCCTCGTGCCAGCCGATGCCGGTGTTGATCAGGCTGACCCCGGCGTCTTCCAGCCAGAGCGCCAGTTGCAGGCATTCCTCGGGGGTGCTGCCCTGTTCCACCAGATCCAGCAGCGAGAGGCGGAAGATGATCAGGAAATCCGGGCCGGTCGCCCTACGGATGCCTGCGACGATGGCCAGCGGCAAGCGGCAGCGACTGGCGAAGTCGCCGCCCCAGCGATCCGTGCGGTGGTTGGTCCGCGCGGCGATGAACTGGTTGATGAAGTAGCCTTCGGAACCCATCACCTCGACGCCGTCGTAGCCGGCCTGCTGCGCCAGCGTGGCACAGCGGACGAAGGCGGCGATCTGCCCCTCCACCTCGGCCTCGTCCAGCTCGCGTGGGGTGAAGGGATTGATCGGTGCCTGCAGCGCCGAGGGCGCCACCAGCTGGGGGTTATAGGCATAGCGACCGGCATGCAGGATCTGCAGGCAGATACGGCCGCCGGCGGCGTGCACCGCGTCCGTGACCGGCCGATGGTGCTCGGCCTCCTCGGGAGTGGTCAGCTTGGCCGCGCCCTTGGCCACCGCCCCCTCTTCGTTCGGCGCTATGCCCCCGGTGACGATCAGCCCCACCCCGCCCCGCGCCCGCTCGGCGAAGAAGGCCGCCATCCGCGCGAAGCCGCCGGGCCGCTCTTCCAATCCGGTGTGCATGGACCCCATCACCACGCGATTGCGCAAGGTGATCGACCCCACGGGCAGGGGTTCGAGCAGATGCGGATAGCTATCAATAGGGGTGGTATTACGGGGGGCAAGCTCGATCATGGCGGTCTCCGGTGGTTGGCCTTTCTGGGAAAGCCTGGCGCCACGATAGGAGCAGCGCGGGCTGGCCTCAATCACCGGAAATGACAACCTCTTTACCCAAATGTACAGCCGCCCCTTGGCAGTGGCGGTCTGGTCTCCTACCCTGAGCACCTTTATCTCGCCCGGCCCGGGAGGTCGGGACCGCTCTGGAGTGCCGATGCGCAAGCTCGTGTTCCTGGTGCTGATCGCCCTGTTCGCCGTGCTGGCGGGCTGGGTGGCCCAGCGGCCAGCCTTCCATTACCTGTCGGATCTGCGCAGCAGCCTGGCGGTGGACCTGACCACCACGCCAGCGGCGGCCACCACCGGCAACCTGCTGGGGATCGAGCCCGAACTGGTCGCCCTGGACTATGGCAATCCCGAGCGATTGCGCCTCAAGCTCGATGCCTATCTGGCCAATGCGCGGCGCCTGGGCCTGATCGGCGCCCGGACCATCGTGGTGCTGCCCGAGCACCTGGGCACGCCCCTGGCGCTGATGGGCGAGAAGCCCGAGGTCTATGCCGCGGCCCGCAGCGAAGACGCCATCCAGTGGCTGCTGCTGGGCAATCCCCTGCGCGTGGCTCGCGCCTGGTTCCAGGCCGAGGGTGACCGGCGCCTGGCCGACAGCCTGTTGCGCATGAAGGCCTGGGACATGGCCAGCGCCTACCAGCAGCTCTTCGGCGGCCTCGCCCGCCAGTACGGCGTCACCCTGGTGGCCGGCTCCATCGTCCTGCCCGGTCCGACCCTGGTCGACGGCGAATTGCAGGTGGGTACGGGACCTCTGCGCAATGTCACCCTGGTCTTCGGACCCGACGGCAAGGTGCTCGGCCACCCGCTGGTGCGACCGCTAACGGCCAGAGACAGCGGCGACGATCTCAGCCCGCCGCTGCTGCGACTGGAGACGCCGCTGGGCCGTCTCGGCGTCATCCAGGGCAGCGACACCGGTCGCGCCGGTGTGCTGGACGCTCCCCAGGTGGAATTGCTGGCGATTCCCGCCCTTGCTTCGGGCACCACCCCGGCACCGGCCCCCTTCGACATCCAGCGCCTGCGCGCCGCCGGTATCCGCGCCGCCCTGGAAGTGCAGCTGCGCGGTCGTCTCTGGGAATGGCGGGCCGGCGGCGGTAGCCAGGCCTTCACCCCGGATGCGGCAGCGGCCACCGACTCCGCCCAGGCCGGCAGCAAGCTGATCAATCTGCGACTATGAGCACACCGGCGCTGCGCCTGGGCGACCTTTCCACCGGCTTCGTGCTGGCGCTGGCGGCGGCCGTCGGCCAGCAGGGCGCGGATGCCGCGGGTCTGCTGGCGCGCTTCGGCCTGACCGCGGCGCGGCTGGCCGAACCCGGCGGTCGGCTGTCGATTCCCCACTACATGCGCCTGGGCCATGCGGCCCTGGAACTGACTGGCGATCCGGCACTAGGCCTGGCCATGGGCCGGACAATGCGACCAGCCTTTCTCGGTCTCGCCGGCGTCACCGTGGGCCAGGCGCCGGACGTGCGCCACGCCGCCGAGACGCTGCTCAGGCTGGAGCCGCTCTATGGCCGCAATTACCGGGGCCAGTCGCGCTATGCGGCCCAGGGCCGCGACGCCTGGCTGCACTTCTATAGCATCAGCCCCTACAACGGCTACAACCGCTTCGTGGTGGACGTGGTGCTCAGCGCCTGGCTGGCGCTACTGAGCGCCGTCGCCGGACGCCCGCTGCAACCGCGTCGCGTGCTCGTCGAATATCCCCCGCCGGCAAACCTCGCGCCCTACGAGGCCGCCTTTGGCTGTCCGGTGGAATTCGGCGCCGCCGAGAATGCCCTGCTGCTCGATGCCGCGACCCTGGCCCTGACCGGACCCGAGCATTGCCCGGCCACCTGGCGCCAGCTGCTGGCGCTGAGCGAGGCCGAGCATGGCCGCCTGACCCGCACCCGCGGACTCACCGAGCGGGTGGTCGAGGTCATGGGGCCGCTGCTGCGGCACGGCGAGCCGACCCTGGAGCAGATCGCCAGCCGGCTGCGTCTGCCGTCCTGGACGCTCCGGCGCAAGCTGGCCGAAGAAGGCACCCAGTACCGCACCCTGCTCAACCTGACCCGCCGCGACCTGGCGCTGGCCTATATCCGCGACACCGAGGCCAGTTTCGGCGAGATCGCCTATCTGCTCGGCTTCGCCTCCCCCGCCGCCTTCCAGCGCGCCTTCAAGCGCTGGACCGAGCAGACACCCGGTGACTGGCGGCGGCTCCAGCGGCAGGGAGTGGCGAACTGAAGGGAGCATAGGCGAGGATCACGGGTCCTAACTGGCTGATCCTTCATCAGGACCACTGTCGCCCCATGCCGAACTTCCTGCTCGCCCTGTTGCTGCTGTGCCTGGCGTTGCCCCTGCGCGCCGCCGAAACTCCTGCCCCGGCCCCGGCCGGTCTCGATCCCCAGCAGGCGCGCCAGGTCGCGGCCCTGCTGCAGGATCCGCAGCGCCGCCAGGAACTGATCCTGACCCTGCAGGCCATCGCCAGCCAGCCGGCGAGCGCGACCGGAGCGAAGGCGGCGCCAGCGAGTACGGCAACCGTTGCTGCGCCGGCCACGGTCGCCACCCCGGCGGCCGGCGAAGAAAAGACGCTGGTGCCCCTGGAAGCCAATGGCCTTATTGCCCAGACGCTCAGTCGCGTCGGCCGCTGGGCCGACAACCTGGGCAGCGAACTGAACCAGGTGCAGCGCGCGGTACGCACCCTGCCGGACTGGTCGCGCGCCAGCTTCACCTCCGAGGCGGGTCGCCATGCCCTGCTGCAGGCCTTGCTCACCCTGGCCACCCTCTTCGCTGCCGGCCTGCTCATCGAATGGCTGATCCGGCGGGCGCTCAGCAGCGCCCGGCAACGGCTGCAGCGCCAGGCCGATCACGCTGACAGCCGCGCCCGCCGCCAGGCCCAGCAGCAGGCGGCCCAGCAGCTGCCGCCTGACGCCCCGGCACCCGCTGCGGAGGAGGCTGCCACCCGCCCGGCCGAACCCGCGGTGGCCCTGGTCAAGACTCAGCGCGACGGGGTGGAACAACTCGAAGAGGTGCCCATCGCCGCGTCCGACAGCGCCGCGCCCGCCACGCCAGCGCCCGAGCCCGCTCCGGCCGACCCGGCTCCCGCCAGGCCCGCCCGGGCCAGTGCCGAGGAGCACTGGACCACCTTGCGGCACCTGCCCTTCGCCCTGGGGCTGCTGTTGCTGGAACTGCTGCCGCTGCTGGCCTTCTGGGCCATGGCGGCGCTGCTGATCCACTACCTGGTGGGATCGGACGCCAACCAGCGCGAGTTGGTCGGCGGCTTTCTCGGTGCCTATCTCACCACCCGCCTGGCGCTGATCGTCATCCACCTGCTGATCGATCCCGCCGCCCACGGCATCCGCCTGCTCAAGGTGAAGACGGCGCTCGCCGGTACCCTGCTGCGCTGGCTCCATGCCTTCGTGGCGCTGATCACCTTCGGCCTGGCGCTGGCCCAGGCCGCGGATATCCTCGGCGCCAACGAAGAGGGTCGCGAAGCCATCGTCAAGCTGGTCTCGCTGCTGGCCCACCTGCTGGTGGTGGGGCTGGTCTTCCATGTCCGCCGCCCGGTGGCCGCCCGGATCGCCGGACGCCAGGATGGCAGTGGCGCCCTGACCGTGCTGCGCGCCTGGCTGGGTCAGGTCTGGGCCGTATTCGCCGCCGTGTTCGTCATGGGTGGCTGGACCATGTGGGCCCTGGACATCGAGAACGGGCTGCCGCGGCTGATGAATTTCGTCGCGCTGTCCGCCGGCATCGTGATCCTCGGGCGCCTGGCGGCGGTGTTTTCGCTCGGTCTGCTCGGTCGGCTGTTCCAGCCGGCCGTGCGCGACGGCGCCAGCGACAGCGAACTGCACCTGCAGCGCTACTATCCGCTGGCGCGCTGGCTGGTGGGGGTGATCGTCACCCTGGTCACCGCCCTGGCGCTGTTCCAGTCCTGGGGCTGGGGCGTGCTGGACTGGTTCGACGACGGCAGCATCGGGCGTAGCCTGCTGTCCGCCTTCCTCACCATCCTGATCGCCGCCGTCATCGCCGTGGTGGTCTGGGAAGGCGCCAACGCCACGGTGAATCGTCGGCTGAGCAGCTGGAACGAACGCGGCGACACGGTGCGCGCCGCCCGGCTGCGTACCCTGCTGCCCATGCTGCGCACCGGGCTGTTCATCCTGGTCGCGCTGATCGTCGGCCTGACCGCCCTGAGCGAACTGGGCATCAACACCACGCCGCTGCTGGCCAGCGCCAGCATCATCGGCGTGGCCCTGGGCTTCGGCTCGCAGAAGCTGGTGCAGGACTTCATCACCGGCATCTTCCTGCTGCTGGAAAACGCCATGCAGGTGGGCGACTGGGTCACCGTGGCCGGGGTCTCGGGCACCGTGGAGTACCTGTCGATCCGCACCGTGCGCCTGCGCGCCGGCGATGGCTCCCTGCACATCGTGCCCTTCAGCTCGGTGTCGGCGGTTAACAACATCAACCGCGGGCTGGGCAACGCCGCCCTGCGCATCAGCGTGGGCTACGCAGAAGACATCGAGCGCGTCATCGCCGAACTCAAGGACATCGGCGCCGGCCTGCGCGCCGACGAGGCTTTCAAGGAGCTGATCCTCGCCGATCTGGAGATCTGGGGCGTGGACGCCGTCGACGGCTCCATGGTGACCATCGCCGGGCAGATGAGATGCCTCGACAAGGGCCGCTGGGGCGTCCAGCGCGAGCTCAACCGCCGCATCCTCGAACGCTTCCGTGAACGCGGCATCGAGATCGCCAATCCGCGTGCCAGTCTGCTGCTGCCCAGCGAAGCCGGTATCGTGCCCTCCTCGCCCATCCAGCCACGGCCTGCGGAGTAACAGCTGTGCAATACCGTCAAGACGCCTTCAACGGCCTGATCATCGACGCCGCCTCGCTGCCGTCCACCCGCGAGGCCTTTGCCCCGGCGCTGGCCGAGTTGCTCGACAGCGCCCGCCGCGACGGACGCAATCTGATCTGGCTGACCCTACCACTGGCCCTTGGCGAGCTGGTCGGGGTGGCCACCCGCGCCGGTTTCGTCTTTCACAACTGCCTGGAGCAGGAGCTGACCCTGGTCTGGCGGGGTACCGCCACGGCCTTCGCGCCCTTCGTCCCGACCCACAGCCTGGGCGTGGGCGGCCTGGTGCTCAACGCCCGCGGTGAACTGCTTACGATCCGCGAGCGCGGCAGCCAGGGCTACAAGCTGCCGGGCGGCCATGTCGAGCTGGGTGAAGACCTGGCGCCGGCGGTGGTGCGCGAGGTCTGGGAGGAAACCGGTATCCACAGCGCCTTTCGCAGCGTGGTCGCCCTGGTGACCACCCACCCCTACCGCTTCGGCAAGTCCAATCTCTATGTGGTCTGCCGCCTCGATCCCCTGAGTGCCGACATCGCCATCCAGGATCCGGATGAAATCGAGGACGCCCGCTGGCTGGCGCTGGCCGACTACCTGGCAGATCCGGGCAACAGTGCCTTCAACCGCGAGCTGGTGCGCAGCCTGGCGCAGGCCGAGGGCCTGCAGGCGAGCGCGCTGAACAGCGAGCGCTATCCCAAGGCCGAGGTCTTTCTGGCTCAGTCGTCGAAGGACTGATCCATGCTCTCGGCCGGATGGGCATCGCGCGGACGGCCCACCGGGCGGGCGGGAATGCCCACCACCGTGGTGTGGGGCGCCACCGGGTGCAGGACCACGCTGTTGGCGCCGATCTTGGCCCCTTCGCCAATCTCCAGATTGCCGAGGATCTTGACCCCGGCGCCGATCATCACCCCGCGACGCACCTTGGGATGGCGATCGCCCTGTTCCTTGCCGGTACCGCCTAACGTCACCTGCTGCAGGATGGAAACGTCGTCTTCCACCACCGCCGTTTCGCCGATGACGATGCCGGTCCCGTGGTCGAGCATGAGGCCGCGCCCCAGCCGCGCCGCCGGATGGATGTCGATGGCCAGCAGCCGATTGCAGCGCGCCTGCAGGTGCAGGGCCAGCAGCCGCTCGCCGTTGTGCCAGAGCGCATGGCTCAGGCGCTGGGTCTGCAGCGCCAGGAAGCCCTTGGAGAACAGGAAGATCTCCAGCAGGCTGGCATAGGCCGGATCCCGTGCCAGCACCGCTTCCAGGTCCGCGCAGGCCGCCAGGGTCAATGCCGGCCACTCGGCATGCAGGGCGGCGAAGCGTTCGGCGAGTGCCTCGGCCTGCCGCGGATCCTCCGCCAGAGCCTCGGCGCAACGCCGGACCAGGGCAGCCGCCAGATCCACCGGCTGCAGCAGCGCTCGCGTCAGGCCCTCGGCCAGGGCCGGGGCGTCGCGGCGCCCGGCCTCGGCCTGGGCGCGCAGGAGTTGCCAGAGTTCGAGAGCGGAGCGAGGCGGCATGGCGGGTAGACGTCCTTAACTGAAGGCGCCCAGCTTAACGGGCGCGGCTGTCAGCGTCTTGTACATCAGGGTGGTGCTGTCGCGGCGTTCCGGTTGGCGGGCATCCAGGGCATAGCCGGGAATCCTGCCGACCACCTGATAGCCCAGTGACAGATAGAGCGGCTCGGCATGGTCGTCGCTGCGAGTGTCCAGCGTCAGCAATTCCCGCCCCTCGGCCCGCGCGGCCGCCTCCACCGCCTGCATCAGCCGGCGCGCCAGGCCCTGGCGACGGCAGTCCGGATGCACCAGCAACTTGACCACCTCGGCCCGGTGCGGCTGGTTGGCCGGGGTATCCAGCACCAGTTGCACGCTGCCGACCACCCGGCCGTCCTGCAGCGCGGCGAACAGCAGCCGGGCGCCCCGGGCCAGGCCCGGCGCCACGGTTTCGATCCAGAAACGCCGATTCGCGCTGTCGCTCAATGGCAGGATGAAGCCGATGCTGGCGCCCTGCTCGACACAGACCGCCAGCAGGCGCTGAAAGTCATCCAGGTGACGGGTGAAGGCCGCCGCCTCGAGTTGCTGGATACCCAGGGAAGCACTCATGGACACACCTCAGATCATGAACAGGAGATAACGCGCGCCCGCCGGACCGCTGAGGAAACGGCTGCTGCCCCAGAGGCGATAGCGCAGGCAGTCGCCCACACCTAGCCGATAAGCCTGCTCTTCGATCCACAGCTGCAACTCGCCTTCGAGCAGGAGCAGATGGTGTTCGAGGCCTGGCCGAGGCGATGCCTGATAGCGGATATCCACGTTCGGACCCAGCTGGCTTTCGATGACTTCACCCGCCAGGGCCTGGGCCGGCGGCGATACGGAGCGCCGCGTGAAGGCCTGCGCGGGATCGCTCCAGATCGACTGCGCCTGGCGCTCGACCTGGGCCGGATAAGCGCTTTCCACGCTGTGCAGCAGGCGCGTAAGGGTCAGGCCGTAGGCCGAACAGAGCTGCCCGAGAACCGCCGTGGTCGGGCTGACCTCGGCGTTTTCCAGCCGAGACAGCGTCGCGCGACTGACCCCGCTCAGGGTCGCCAACTGCTCCAGTGACAGATCGCGCTCCAGGCGCAGGGCCTTCAGCCTGACGGCAAGACGTTGATCAAGCATGGCCACCTCCCGATTTAGGGATTTTTTCTCATATCCGGGATAAATTGAAAAGGGCTTTTTTGCCAGACCCGCTTGGTTGGACTTGGTGCCAACTTCCTATCGCATTAAGCTTTATCGAAAGAACTTTATAGCGCTAGATGTCCAGCTCCCTTAGACCTATCGACTTATTTTCCAGGTGAAAGGCTCTGGCTTAGAGGTTAGAACCCATTTTATCGCTAGGGGAACAGCGTCATCCGGTAACAGTAGCGAGGAGCGGCGCTATTGAATTGGCGATAAATTTTACCCGTAAAGAAAGAACCAGATCCCGGCGAAGGCGTCTGACGCAGGACTGCGGCAAAGTCCAACAGGAATGCCCCCTCCAGCAAGATGCATCAAGACATTTCAGCGCATCACAAACAGCCCGCCGGAATACTATCGCCTTGCTCGCTGATTCTTCTACAGTTCCTGTACAAAGTGCGGCGTGGCGGCTCTGGCCAGCCTGTTGTTAAATAAAAATTTGTATCCAACTTGCACGCCGTATAACAAAATACCCTTCTATCACTTCGCCCGAACTCGCCTTCCATACCCCTACTCTCAATAACCGAAACGCTTAGCCTTTGGGGAGCGTAGCGTTCGACTCTTCAATAATTGATGTGGGAGAAGTTCTTATGGCCGACAAGAGCAGCAATCCAGGCAACTTCGCCAATAATCGCGATCGCGCCGCCGAGGCGGGTCGCAAGGGTGGACGTGCCAGCGGCGGCAATTTCGCCAACAATCCGACCCGGGCTTCCGAAGCCGGGCGCAAGGGTGGTCAGAACAGCCACGGCACCCGCCGACCCGAGACGGCAACGGACGTCGAAGCGACCTGAGCCGCGTTCATCGACGCCGCCCGGCAGGCCTAGAGGCATGGCAAGACCTGGCAGACCACCCTCTGCCAATGGGCTGCTCCACCGCGCCTGGTCCTGCCGGTCCTTGATCCCTGGAGTGCGTTCCAACTCACACAAATGCATGACCGTGCTACTTTTATCGGACAACCCGAGTGCTCCCCAGGGCTCACTCTCCCTGCCTCTGTCCGTCCGCGCCGGTGCCCATGCTCAACAACATTCGCATCCAGAACAAACTCTTCGCCGGCTTCGCCGCCATCATCGCCCTGGTGGTCCTGCTGCTCTGGCTGACCTATGCCGCGTTGCAGAGCCTGGTGGACGCCAATCGCTGGGACAGGCACACCGCCCAGGTGCTGCTGTCGGTCACCTCGCTGGACAACAATCTGCTCGAGACCCGGGCCAAGCTGCGCAACTACTGGTATTCCGGCGCCACCGCGGACGCCGACGTCGCGCGCCAGGCGCTGCCGGCCCTGGCGGCAGCGGTGCGCGTGCCACAGCAGCTGACCCAGGACAATCCGGAGCAACAACAACGCTTCGCCCGCCTTACCGCGGACCTCGACACCTGGCGGCAGCAGACCTTCGAACCCCTGTTGCGCCTGCGTGATACCGGCAATCTGTCAGCGGTACAGCTGGCCAACGAGCCCCTGATCGCCACCCTGACCAATCAGGTCGCGGCCATGCGTCAACAGATCCAGAACATCGCCGAGGAGGAGCGCCGCCTGTACGCGCAACGGGCGGACCATACCGAGCAGGTGCGCGATCAGCTGACCTGGACCCTGGTCGCCGGCGGCGCCCTGTGCGTGCTGCTGGCCGCCCTCATCGCCTGGCTGCTGTCCCATCATCTGCTGCGCTCGGTACGCCGGCTGACCGATACCGTGGCGCGCATTTCCGCGGGCGACAGCAGCGCGCGCGTGGCGGTCCAGGGCCGTGACGAACTCGCCCAGGTCGGTCTGGCCTTCAATCAGATGGCGCAGCAGATCCAGGATGACCACGCCCGCGAACAGGAGCTGATGCAGCGCCTGCGCGCCGATGTCGACGACCTGCTCGGGCTGGTCAACAAGGCGGCCGCCGGTGATCTCACCGGGCGCACCGCGGTCAGCGGCGACGACGCCATCGGCCAGCTGGCCCGCGGCCTGAGCAAGATGATCGAGGACCTGCGCGGCATGCTCGCCAAGGTGCAGCGCGCCGGCATCCAGGTGACCTCTTCCACCACCGAGATCGCCGCCTCTTCACGCCAGCAGGAGGCCACCAGCATCGAGCAGGCGCAGACCAGCGTGGAGGTGCTGAGCACCACGCGGGAGATCGCCGCCAACGCCAATGCCCTGGTACGCACCATGGAAGAAGCCGTGCAGGTGGCGGATGAGACCACCGAGGGCGCGGAGCAGGCGCGCAGCAGCCTGGCGAGCATGGACGGCACCATGCAGCGCATGGTGGCGGCGACCGATTCGATCAACGCCAAGCTCGCCGCCCTGTCGGAGAAATCCAGTCACATCAACAAGGTGCTGACCACCATCACCAAGGTGGCCGACCAGACCAACCTGCTGTCGCTCAACGCCGCCATCGAGGCGGAAAAGGCGGGTGAAGCAGGCCGCGGTTTCTCGGTGGTGGCCACCGAGATCCGCCGACTGTCTGACCAGACCACCGCGGCCACCGACGACATCGAGCAGATGCTCAAGGACATGAATTCCGCGGTCTCCGCCAGCGTCATGGGCATGGACAAGTTCTCCGAGGAGATCCGCCGCAGCGTGCAGGAGGTGGCCAGCGTCAGCGACCAGCTGGCCGAGGTGATCGAGGACGTGCAGAAGCTGCCGGCGCGTTTCGACATCGTGCTGGAGGGCATGCAGTCCCAGGCGGTGGGTGCCGGTCAGATTGCCGAGACCATCACTCAGCTCAACGACAGCACCCAGCAGACCACCGAGGCGCTCAAGGCCACCAGCGAGGCGGTCCAGTATCTGCAACAGGCGGCCCAGGACCTGCAGAGCAGCGTCGCCACCTTCTCGGTCACCCGCTGACCATGCAGATCCTGATCTTCCAACTGGCCGATGCCGCGGCAGCGCTGCCGACGACAGCGATCCGCCAGGTGCTGCCTTTGCTGCAGCTCACCCGCTTCCCCGCGGCCCCGGCGGGCGTCGCCGGCCTGATGAACCTGCACGGCGCGGCGATCCCGGTGGTCGCCGTCA